>JAYWAE010000147.1:0-2218 GCA_043782715.1 Pseudobdellovibrionaceae bacterium
ACTATATTTTTCTCAACCAGCTTGAAGCTGAAGGTTTGATTAACCGCCGAGAGATCAAAACGCTCAAAGACCTGCGAGCTATTTTTTCAGGCTAGGATCACTCGTGTATGCTCGAATAGGTCATTGGCATCCTAACCCTGGCTCGCCTTTTTAAATCCGTTCCACTGGGTCTCAATGGCGGCGTGGGCGGCGGTTAGAAATCCGCGCGAGGCTACATCGGCTTTTTTCAAGGCTTGGGAGTAGGCTTCGTCCACTTTTTCCAACGACGAACCCGCTGGCAGGCCGAGAACTTCATACGCATCCCACGAATGTCCGTTGTAATTGAACATCACATTGAGTGGCCGTTCACCCGTCGGTTGAATGTGCGAAAATCGCTCAGGACCGTTGGGCGTGAGGGGGCGTGGTGGCTCTCCGAAAGAGTGTCGGGTCTCAGCATGCGAGTGTTTACCTTCGCCAAGGGGACGCTTCACACTATGTAAAAACCGCTTTGCTTCACCAATCGCTGTCGGCGCGCCCGTCTCGCGCACGTCGCGCCAGCGTGTGGTGCGCTCGCGCAGACGCAGCAGCATTCCGCGCCGCGGCCGTTTGCGCAAAAGAAAATAGAGCGCCCCCACGATCACGGTCGCGTAAAAAATCACGATTTCGCCGGGCGAACCGGTAAATAAGTCTTGCATCATTTTGCGGGGTCAGCCCCCTCTTCAAGGTTAGCAGGCGGCAGGTAAAATTGAAATTGGACCAGCCCAAGACTATGGTCGAAGGGGACTAAGGATAGAGTGGAACTTCGAGATTCTTGACGAATAGCCAGAACTTACCGGGCGACATCGCCGCCAAATCGGGCGAGAAGATCAAGCCGTTCAAGCGGCGGGCTTTGGCGCTCGTCGTTTCGCCTAGCTTGTAAAAGTGTTCGTAGACCACTTCGTGCATAATTAGCCCTGCCCGTCCTCCGGGCGACAGCTCATTCCATAGTTTCTGGTCGACCAAGAATTGTTTATCGGCGACCGGCACATTCTGCCGGATGACAATTTGCCGCAACGAACAACCCGATTCGTCGGGAAGATAGGCGTGTTCGGAGTCCTGTACGTCGGTCAGCGCAATGCCCGTCTTAAATTGCATTTCTTTTTGCAAGGATTCGGCGCGCTTGCTGTACTGTTCGGCTAGTTTAGGCGCGACTTTGCGCAGCTGATCGATACGCTCGTGTAGAATCGTGTCAGCGGATTCACTCTTGAAACGCACGAGCGCCTTATCTGAACTCTCCATCTCATAGAAATCGAGCAGGCGCGCACGCTTATGATCCTTTTCGCACACGACAACATCACCACCATTGCCGACGCGATTGCCGGCCCACGCGGGTAGAACACTCACCGCGATTAGCAAAATCAAGCTACCCATAACCACCTCACTTGAGACGGACGTTGAGAATTTCGCGCCGGCCGTCAACCAGCTTCACCGCGATCGGCAGCACGGTCACATGCTGGCCGACGGGCTTGTTGAGCAAGAGCCAGCGGCGCAAAAACATTTTGCCAGGGACGGAGAACGGTTGAGTCACATAGTCGGCCGGCACGGCTTTGGGATTTTCGGCTGTTGCATACCAATTGTGAACCGCGTCGCTCAAGGCCCACCCCTCGCCGGCCGCGGCTCCCACCAGACCGGCACCCATTAGTCCATCGTTCTTACTCGCGGCGCCGATCGCGGCCAAAGTCACTCCGCCCAGGGTGAGGCCAAGCTGGCCGGCTTCACGATTTTGTTTCTTCAGTCGCTCGCGCGCTTCCATCGCCGATGCCCAAGATTTCAAATCATCGCCAACCACGACGCTGATTTTGTCGGCGTATTTCTCGTCAATGAGTACGTCGACTTTCTCCACCTTGAGCCAATCGGGCGCTTGATTTTCGAATGTCAGCGCGATCATTGAGAAAGATTCTTCGGCCGGATCGCTAAGCTCCTGTGCGCTCACTTTGAGACCTGGAATGGTGTCGCCACCGATTGGTTCCGCCTGTTCGCCGGGGTGCACGCTGGCGCATGCGGCGAGTGCAAGGGACAACATCGTGAGGGTAAGTGTGAGTTTCATGGCGTGGAATCTCCTAGAGCTTGGGTGAGCGGGAAAAGTTGCATCGAAAGAGTGTAGACGTCGGTCGCCGTGCCAGTTTCAAGTACTGCTGAAACTTTAGAGAGGCATTCGTCGATCAGTTTACGCGCGAGCGGGAGCTTTGAGGCATTGATA
>JAYWAE010000148.1:0-2218 GCA_043782715.1 Pseudobdellovibrionaceae bacterium
TCAACGCCGATACGAAATCCAGAGGTCACCAGAGACTCACCCCCGCTCGCACCACCTCCACGTACAACACGATGGTAACCCGAGCGCAGCTTAGGTCCAGTTGGGTCTACGCCTCCCGAGAGGACCTCACCGTACCAGTCGGAAACCCAACAAGGAACATTGCCGGTCAAATCATAGAGTGGATGTCCGTTGTAAAATACTGGAAATTTTGAACCAACTGGCATAGCCACCGCCCCAATGCCCTGTTTATGAAAATCGTAGTCAATATACTTTTCAAGTTCATTTCCGTCGTTACTATGCGGATACTTTCCCTCGGCGACGCCACCAAGGCGAGCGGAAAATTCCCACTCGGCCTCGGTTGGAAGTCTATAGACTGCTCCGGCAATATGTCCTGGAAGTAGGGCCGCCAAACTGTTTTGGACCTGTGGGGAGTCAGAGTTTGATAGCTTATTTAAATAAGCGATCCATTCAACGGTTTGGGAATAATTGGACAAATTTGACGGAGCAGAACTGTCCTTCGAGTAATATCGAGTGACATAGTCTAGAGATGCGCTCCAAGATTCTGTATGGTCTCTGCCGTTGACTAAAAGCCGATTTTCTCGCGCAAGATTACTAATTTCAAGAAATAACTTCTGCGTTACCGGCACCGACATATACTCAAACGGTTTAGTAATGGTGGTCAAATAGGGCGGCCAATCCAATAAATCTTCCGTCCAACTGCCCATCACAAAAGTACCTGGCTCGATTCTTACAAAAGACACTAGTGGCGTACCATTTGGGTATTCTTTAGTTTTTTGGTATATGTTACGCTCAACCAATTTGAAGGAACGCCCTTTGGCATCGGGTCGCAACTGTTCAATTCTTTTTGCAAGAGCGTCTTTTCCAATTAACTTAAGTTGCTCAACCTCAGTATAGCCAAGTGCATTTTTTGCGTTGAAGTGAAACTCGTGATTTGCGACCAGCCAATCAATTATTTTTGAGCTGTTGTAATAGGCTGCAAGTTGCAGCAACGACATTTTATTTAAATTTCTATGATTGATGTCGAAAAAAATCGTAGCAATCAAGCTTTCAAGCCCCTTAACGTCGTCTTTCTCGATAGCCTCAGACCACCTCTTGTTCAAATCAAGCGCGAACCTCCGTTTGCGAGGGTCTGAGGATCGGCCCCATTCACTGATCTCAGTCGTAACAACTCGAAGTTCCGGCGCTGACAATGTTTTTTTAAAGCTTAAATAGTTTTCAAAATTCTCAGAATTGAGCAATATCTCAAACACGGCCTCTTTACGAAGATCAAAACCGCAATGACTATTGATTAAGCCATCTAAATAATTAACAAAGGTGCGCCTGTCTAAAAGGCCAGCTCTGTCCACAAAATTAATGACCGGACCTACTGTTTTCAAATACATAAAAATATCGTTCTCTTTTGAGCTCTGCGCCTTCTGTGCCGCTAGTTTATAAATATTTTTAATTGTAGACGCTACCAGATCTTGAGAAATTATTTTTGAAATGCTGCGACCTTGAAGGCCAATCAACACCTGGCTGAGCTTACTGTGATCACTCTGCGCTTGGGAGTTAAAAAGCCGCTCTAATTCATCGGAAATGCCCGCAGCATTTAGTCGTCTTTTTAATTTTTCAAAAAGTCCTACATCCGAACCGTCAATCTGAAAGTCATTATTGGTTTCGGCTAAATGCATGAAATCATCCAAGCCAAGGTGGAGAGACTCCTGAATGACCTTAAGCGCCTTTTTGTTTTTAAAAACGACATATGGTTTATTTTTATTTTCGTAGGCGTAAACGGTTTTGAAATCCGTTCCTTCGCGCGCAAGTGGATCTACGGCAAATCGAATTGTAAGCCCAGAATTCCCAAGAGGGGGTTTTCCATCCCTTCCAGCCAGCGTATAGAATCCGTCTCCAAAAATCGCACCCTCTCCTGTCACCTCTGCCGTATTCCGAGAAATCAAAACATTTGGCTCGCCACTATGGGCTCGCGTAATCGATTCGTACGCTAGAAAACTATTTGTTGTATGAGCTACGACATGAATGTTCAGCTCCTGTGCAGTCTTGCCTTGCCCCTGGCCGATGGGTTTCGACCTCAACGGCTCCTTATTTAACCACCATGCGAAACTGTCTAGTTCATCCGGATTTCCCATAGCGATTAATTTTTTTCGGAGGCCGAGTTCATCTAATTTATTGAAAGCATACTCAAGATTTACTGCATGAA
>JAYWAE010000149.1:0-2214 GCA_043782715.1 Pseudobdellovibrionaceae bacterium
TGACGGACGAGTTCGGCTGGCGCTCAATATTCAATGTGAATCTCCCTCTCGGAATGCTGGCATTCTTCATAGGCAGTTTAGTGATTCAGAATCCCTCATACATGAAGGCGAGCGAGGGCAAAGCCAAACCAAAACTGGATACCATTGGACTCGGACTGCTGGTCGCCGGCATCGGTTGCTTACAGTACGTACTCGAACGCGGACAGGGTGATGACTGGTTTGCATCGACCGCGATCACCATCAATACGATCATCGCAGTCATTTGCCTGCCTACATTCGTGTGGTGGGAGTTGAAGGTGGAATTTCCGATCATCAATGTGCGCCTATTCAAAGAAAACGTCGTGCGCTACGGCACCATGCTGATGATGTGTTTGGGATTTTTTCTCTACGGCCTAGTTTTTCTGCTGCCGGTTTTTCTCGGTTACGTCTATCACTACGACGCGACTCAAATCGGCGCCATGTTTATCCCGGGATCACTAGTCACCATGGCGATGATGCCGCTGATCGGCCGTATGATGCAGGGAGGAGCCAATCCAAAATTGCTGATCGCCGTCGGCTTTCTCTCTATCGAAATTTGCGCCTATATGATGACTTCTTTCTCCCCGCTTTCTGCGCGTGAGGACATTCTGCACATGCTCTACATGCGGGGATTCGCGCTGGCATTTTTGTTCGTACCGATCAACTCGACGATTATCAGCCAATTCAAAGGCGCCGAAATGGGCCAGGTCTCAGGCTTGCTCAACCTGTTTCGTCAAATCGGCGGCAGCATGGGAATCGCGCTCGTGGCCACTTTGCTTTCCAGCTTAGCCAAGCAGAACTATCTCGATCTCTCGGCCGGGGTATCGTTGCTGAACCCTCAAGTCCAGCAGTATTATCAGCGAACCCAAGGCGCCATGACCGGCGGCATGAGTCACAATGTGGGCTTCAACTACGGCTCTCAAGCCGCGATCAAGGCGATCTATGGCAAGGTGATGAGCCAAGTGTTCATGCTCAGTTTTCTGCAGCTGGTTTATATGATGCTGATTCTTGTAGGGCTCGCATTCATCCCGCTCTACTTGGTGAAATTCAATAAACGCCCGATCGCGGTCGTGGACGCCCATTGAATCGAGGACTATTAGTTAGACTTTAAACCA
Organism: Pseudobdellovibrionaceae bacterium; assembly: GCA_043782715.1. Lineage (GTDB taxonomy): Bacteria > Bdellovibrionota > Bdellovibrionia > Bdellovibrionales > UBA1609 > JALHOQ01. The sequence goes on from JAYWAE010000149.1 coordinate 1,134, forward strand.
TCCTGTTATTCGTTCATGGTCGCACAACGCCAAGTCCTATATTGAGCACGACCCGCTGGCATAACGCTTGCTCATATGTCCTGCAAAACAATCGAATTGGAGTTGAAAGATGATGGTCGTGAAGATGATTTTACTGGCAGCCGCGGTCACGGCAGTCCCCGCCGCCTTGGCCTGCACCCCGAATTACCAAGTTTCCTATGAAGCCTGCAAACTCACCGGCCAAATCACTGGTATATCCAACATGAAAGTGGAGAATGTGCCGGTCAATCGAGGCGCCTGCGATCCCGACCCCGCCAATCTTTGCCGGTCGTATAACAAATCTGAGTTCGCGCAAAAATATCCGGGCGTCAACCCCGCCAACATAGTGGCGACCGAATGGCACACGGAAGTTGCGGAAGGAAAATTCTGCGGTGACTTCCCCAAAATTCACAACAAAGTCGATGTGTATTGCACGTTTGAATTCCAAGCCCCGCAGTTTTCCACCGTCTCCGATCCGTCGTGCCCGGTCGCCGGTGCCAGCGATGCGGTCGGCTGCTACAGCCAAAAGCCGATCGTCGTCGATACCGCCACGGTGAATGGTTGCCTCGATTCGCAACCCGAAACCGATAGTGACTGGTGGATAAAGTCGATGTGCTTAGCTGATGTATATAAAGCCTCGCGCATCTTCAGCACCAAAGGTCTGAGCACCGAACTGGTTTCGAGCGTTACCTATCAGCTCAACATCATCGACAACTACACCAGCAGCGCCGCCTCACGTCCGTCTCTTTTGAAACTAAACCAAACGTTGCGCAACCTCGAACGCCCGTAATTTCAATAGCAGTCACGCATTACTCTTCTTCTTGACTCAGTTCATTCAACTGAACGAGCACCCGCTCGCTCACGACACGATTCATTTGCGGTAGCGCGGTTAACTGTTCAACAGAAGCCGCCTTAATCGCCTCGATACTGCCAAAATGTTTGAGCAAAGCCTTCTTGCGCTTTTCACCGAGACCCGTAATCGCATCTAAAACACTGGATAAAGTTCGATCTCCGCGCAATTTGCGGTGAAAGGTGATGGCGAAGCGGTGTGCCTCATCGCGAA
>JAYWAE010000150.1:0-5847 GCA_043782715.1 Pseudobdellovibrionaceae bacterium
TACTTTTTGTAAATGACGGCTCAACAGATTCTACTTTGGAACTACTCGACCGCATCCGGGCAAAACACCCCGACAAAGTGTCGGTGCTGAGCCTCGAGCAAAACTCCGGCAAGGGCGAAGCCGTTCGCCGTGGCCTGTTGCAGGCCGTTGCGGCTGGTGCTTCCGTTGTGGGATTTGCCGATGCCGACTTCGCGACTCCGGATTTAGAAATTTTCCGCCTAGCGCGGATCTGCCGCGACAGCGGGTGCGAGGTGGTGCTTGGCTCACGCGTGAAGCTCTTGGGGCTGGACATTCAGCGGCGTCTAGCCCGCCACTACACGGGCCGGGTGTTTGCGACATTTGCCTCTCTGGTTTTGCGTCTGCCGATCTACGACACCCAATGTGGCGCCAAATTTTTTCGCGTGACCCCGGCGTTGCGCGAGAGCTTATCGGTGCCGTTCAACTCGCGTTGGGCCTTCGACGTCGAGCTGATCGGCCGGTTGCTGACGGCGCCTGAGCCCGCGGTTCTTGCCGGATTTAAGGAAGTTCCGCTCAAGCGTTGGGTGGACGTACGCGGTTCGAAATTATCTCTGCCGGCGATGATCAAAGCGGTTTTGGATCTTTTCACGATCCATTTGGCGCTCAAGCGCAGGCGGCGTATGATTCGCTAGGCCCCGGCTTGTAGCAAGATTTTCATGCGTGCGACCAGCCGGCCCATGTTGGTCTTCAAAGTCGCCCGTTCACGCACCACATTTTTATTGTAAGCAATCATGCGGGCGGCTTCGGCATCCGGCATCGTGATGGCGCGATTGAGTTGGCGGCGAATGCCGGCCGTGTCGGCGAGTGGAATTAAGAAACCATTGACGCCATCTTGCACCCATTCGCGGTTGGGGGCCGTATCGCTGACGATGGGGATGGTGCCGACAGCCATGGCTTCCATCACGGAGCTAGGTGTGCCGTCGGTGAACGTCCAAGAGATCAAAAATTTAGAGGCCGCGACCAGCGCGATGTTTTTTTCGTGCGCGAGCGAGGGGAAGTGTTTGAGATGCGGTTGCGCGTTCAACATGCGCTGAATGCGCTCGCCGAGCACTTCGTTTCCGCGCGTGGGCGCTCCCACCACGGCTACGTCTTCACTCGGGCATTCGGAGAGTGATTCGATGATCAGTGGCAAATTGGAGTTGTCCATCCAAGCGCGATTGGAAACGAAAGTGTACTCTTGTGCCGGCCGGGGATAGTCGAGTACCCAGGACTCCAACCCGTAGTGTTGCGCGAGGACCTTGCACTCGGGCAAACCCAGATCATGGACTGCCGCATTGGCCAGATTGCGCGAAACGCTCATCACCAAATCCGCGCGCGCAAGCGACCAGCGCGCCATATTTTTGAACGGGAAGCCACGTTTGGGTGTGACCAAAATATCAGAGCCGATAATGAGATGGACCAGCTTCGCGCGGCCCTTGCAGAGCGCGCCAAGAAAACCGTAGCTGGTGAGATAGATCGTGTGCACCATTTCGGGCTTGAGTGCGCGAATCCGGCGGCGGATGGCCGGCGCTTGCAGCAGGTATTGATAGTTGCCGCCACTCTCGTGAATGGATTTGGGCGCGAAGTCATGCACATGGCTTTCGCCGATCGCCTGCAGCACACCCGCGCGTACGGGTTGCGGATTTAAATGTATCAGGTCGATCTCACAGTCGAGATTGAGTTTGAGCCCAGCAATCCACTTCTCGGTGTGCACGCTCGAACCGTCGGCGAACAGAGCGATTTTCATAAGCGGATGCTAGCACAGTATGTCTTGCGCCGTCGAGCGGCGCCTGCGAAGATATCCCGGTGAAACGCACACTTTCGGTTTTGATTCTCCTGTATCTCGTGGCCTTGCATTCGTCCATTGCGCTCATGGAGTTGTTCTCATGGCTGACGTTTGCCGTTGTGCTGGCGGATCTCGTTCGCCAGCGCCGCCGTCCCGATTGGCCTTTGCTGGTCCCCATCGTGATTTTGGTGGTTTCGGTGCTGATCAGTTTGCTGATCAATCCGGCGCTCAAGCCTTTTTTGGATCAGTTTGGATTCATGCGCTGGGTGTTTTTGTTCTACGCATACTATTGGGCGCTGCAGGTGGTTTGGGAGGATGCGTTTGTCATGCGCCTGCTGACTTTGTGGAACGTGATGCTCGCAGCGGCTGGTGCATACGCGCTCGCACAATGTTTTTTCGCTGTCGATCCCATTCATCCCGGAATCCAAGTCGTACAGTTTGAACGTTGGGGCGAATACAAAGAGACCGGCTACTTCGCCATGAAGGCGACGGGGTTTTTCTCCATGTCGCTGACCTATGCGTACGTGCATGGCCAGTCACTGCTGGCCGTGGGACGTCCCTCGTTTCGCACTTGGCTGCGTCCGTGGGCTTGGGGTGCGCGGCTGCTGGCGGTCGGGGGAATTTTCGCTTCGATGTCGCGCGGAGCTTGGATTGGCCTGGTGGCCAGCGCCTTGATTTCGCTGGTGGCGCGTTTGCGCAAGCGCTGGTGGGTGGTGATCGGTGTGGCGGTCGCAGGTATCGCGGCGCTTATTTTGAGCCATATCCACCTCGACCATAGCAGTGTGACCCGCTTCGACATTTGGCGGGCTTATTGGGCCATGTTTTTGGATCACCCGTTCTTCGGCATCGGCCTGTTGCAGGGGGACAAGCTTTTACCCGAGTACTACCAGCGGCTCGGGATCGTTCAACCGTTCGTATCTCATGCACATAATGTTTACTTGCAGTGGCTCGCCGGCGCGGGTGTTTTCGCCTTTGCGGCTTACGTCTGGTTGTGTGCGAGCATGCTGCGCAGGGCTTGGTCCATTCGGCTGCACTCGCCCTGGGGCTGGTCCTTGTTGCTGGCGCAGCTCTTTGTGCACATCGGAGCCTTTACCGAGTGCAATTTTTTCGACGCAGAGGTCTTGCATATGACTGTCTTCCTCTGGGCCTTGACCTTGGTGCAGGAGAAAATTACAAATAAGTTATGAAAAACACGCCATTACGCTTTGCGCTAGTCGGCTGCGGCCGCATTGCTCCCAAGCACGTCGATACCCTCACTGGTGGCGCCGTCCCAGGTGGCAAGCTCGTCGCGGTTTGCGATGAAAAATTCGAACGCGCGGAAGCTATCGCCGGTAAACATCCAGGCGTGAAGGCCTTCCGCTCCTACCGCGAGATGCTCGAGTCGATGGGCGGAGAGATCGACGTCGTCACCATTCTTACGCCGAGCGGGTTGCATGCGCGCCACACCGTTGAAATCGCCAAGTTTCACAAGCACATCGTGGTGGAAAAACCGATGGCATTGACCCTTTCGGATGCCGACACCATGGTGCAGGCCTGTGATGCCGCGGGCGTGCGCCTTTTTGTGGTTAAACAAAATCGCTACAACCAGCCGGTCAAGAAACTGCGCCAAGCTTTGGAAGCCGGGCGGTTTGGAAAGCTGGTCATGGGCACCGTGCGCGTGCGCTGGTGCCGGACGCAAAAATATTACGACCAAGACAGCTGGCGTGGAACTTGGGCTTACGATGGCGGCGTGTTCGCCAATCAAGCTTCCCATCACGTGGATCTGTTGCAATGGATGATGGGCGACGTCGAATCTGTGTTTGCGAAAACTTCGACGGCGTTGGTAAACATTGAAACCGAAGACACGGGCGTCGTGATCTTGCGTTTCAAAAATGGCGCGCTTGGAATCATCGAAGCCACCACCGCCACACGACCGAAAGATTTGGAGGGCTCGATCTCGATTCTTGGGGAAAACGGTTCGGTTGAGATTGGTGGCTTTGCCGTCAATGAAATGAAAGTTTGGAATTTCACCGATGCCGGAGCGGAAGATGCCGACGTGGTGAAGAAATTCAGCGTGATGCCGCCGAATGTTTACGGCTTCGGGCACACCGAATACTTGAACAAAGTGGTCGAGAGCATTCGCGAAGGCCGCGCGGCACTGGTCGATGGTTTGGAAGGCCGCAAGTCCCTCGAACTGATTTCAGCGATTTACGAGTCGGTCGAGACGGGCAAAGAAGTCTTTCTGCGTTTTGTGCCGAAGAAGTGCCGCCTCGGTCTACTTCCTCCGGGCAGCCGCGAGCAGGAGATTTGAGCGATGGAAAAAATCCCGTTCATGGACTTAGGCGCGCAGATTCAATCGTTGGAAGGCGAGCTGCGCGCGGCGATTGACGGGATATTGCAATCCAAGAATTTCATTCAAGGGCCGGCGGTCCAAAGCTTCAACGCCGGTTTTCTGAAAGTTCACGGCTCCAAGTACGGCGTCGGGTGCTCCAACGGAACGAGCGCGATCACGGTGGCCTTGCGCGCCCTGGGCATTGGCCCGGGCGACGAAGTGTTGGTGCCGAACCATACTTTCTTCGGCACCGTAGAGCCTATTGTGGAAGTCGGCGCGATCCCGGTCTTGGTCGACATCGAAGAAGAATACCGGCAAATGGATTTGGCTTTTGCCGCGCGCAAGATCACTAAGAAAACCAAAGCGATCATTCCGGTGCATCTTTACGGGATGAGTGAGCCGATGGACCAAGTGATGGCCTTTGCGCGCGAACATGGCTTGAAAGTGATTGAAGACTGCGCGCAAGCCCAGTGCGCCAAATGGAATGGCCGCGCCGTTGGCACCTACGGAGACATCGGCACATTTAGTTTTTATCCGGGCAAAAATCTCGGCGCCTTTGGTGACGCCGGCTTTATCGTGACCGAAAATGTACAGTATTTTGAGTTTATCCGCCGCTACATCGATCATGGGCGTGCCGATAAGTACCTGCATGATTTTTTCGGCGGCAATTTTCGCATCGATGCCCTTCAAGCCGCGGTTCTCGACGTGAAATTGAAGAAGTTGGAAGCGTGGAGCGAGCGCCGCCGTGAGTTGGCTAAGGCCTACGATGAACGCTTTGCAGGCAAAGGCTTTCGCGTGTTGAAGCCTCGCCCCGGTTCAACGCCAGTTTATCACCTGTACGTGATCGAAACGTCCAATCGGGCCGAGGTGCAGGCGCACTTTAAGAGCGTAGGTATCGAGAGCGGCGTGCACTATCCAGTTATGTTGAGCTGTCAGCCAGCCTTTGCGTCTCTCGGCTACAAGCGCGGGCAGTATCCTGTGTCTGAGAAAATGGCCGACCGCATTTTGAGTTTGCCGTTCTTCCCCGAGATGACTCTAGTGCAGATGCAGCGAGTGGTGGATGAGTTTTTGAAGGTGGCTAAAGTTTGAGCCACCTGGTTTCGGTCGTCGTCCCTTGTCGCAATGAAGTCAAATCGATCCGCGCCACCGTCGAGGCCCTGCTTAAATCCAAAAATGTCGATGTAGAAGTTCTGGTGGTCGACGGAATGAGCGAAGACGGCACGCGTGACCTGCTGGATCAGCTCTGCCGCGAGGACGCCCGAGTCCGCTGTATCGACAATCCACATAAGCTCACACCTTATGCGTTCAATCTCGGGGTTGAAAACGCGCTTGGCGAATTTGTGCAGATCGCGGGCTCGCGCAACGTTTTGGCGGCGGACTATATTTCGCTACTGGTGCAAGCGCTCGAAGCCAACCCCGAAGTCGCGTGTGCGGGTGGGGACTATCAGCATGTCGGCGATTCTGAACAAGGCCGCTATATCAGCTTGGCAATGGAGTCTAAGTTCGGTGTCGGCATGGGTAACTACCGGACGATGCAGGAAGACGCACTAGTCGACACCGTCGGCGTGCCGCTCTACCGGCGCGAGATTTTCAAGCAAGTCGGAATGTTCGACGAGCGGCTCACGCGCAATCAAGACGACGACTTCAATTTTCGTCTGCGCGAAAAGGGATTTAAAATTCTCTATGTGCATGCGGCAAAAACGACGTACTTGGTGCGCGGAAGTTTGCACAAGGCGTATCGGCAGTTCATGCA
>JAYWAE010000151.1:0-15639 GCA_043782715.1 Pseudobdellovibrionaceae bacterium
GATCTGAGAGTGATCTGATTCTCTCCCGCGAACGATGCCCCGTCTCCCTGGCCTAGAGCCTGTCCTGCGACTTCGAGCTTGCCACTCACCATCTGCAACCAACCGTAACGGCCTTGATTAAACGTGAACTCTTTTTGTCTGGCGTCCGTCCATTTTGCGGCAAAAAGATTAACGTCCTGATGCAGGGTCACCGACCCACCGGCGCCCGTGCCAGAGGCGACCAGCACGAGATCTTCTTTAGCGAGCCTATCAGCAAATGAAATTTGCTCATAACCGGGCTTGTGCCCAGCGCGATCCGGCAAAATCCAAATTTGCAGGAGCCGCGTGGTCGCAGTTTTTTCGTGATTGAATTCGGAGTGCTGAATGCCAGTGCCGGCAGTCATACGTTGCACTTCCCCCGGGCGAATCACCGAGCTCGTACCGAGAGTGTCTTTGTGTTCGAGCGAGCCTTCTATCACATATGTGATGATCTCCATGTCGCGATGCGGATGGGTCGGGAATCCACGCCCGCCCGAAATCTTGTCATCGTTGATCACGCGTAAGGCACGGTAACCCATGAACTCAGGCTCGTGATAATCGGCGAATGAAAATGTGTGATACGAATTGAGCCAGCCGTGATCGGCATGGCCACGCTCTTCAGATCGGCGTACTTGCATCATGATCGCCCTCCGCTTGCCGATCATCGCGTGATTTCGCTTGAGCCGCAAGTCCCACCGCCTTAGTATCAGCGCCTCGGAGGAATACTATGAAAATGCTTTCACTTTTTATCTTGGTGGCCCAAATGCTCAGCGTAAACGCGGCACGTGGCGAAATTAAAACTCAAACGGTTGAATACAAACAAGGTGATACGGTCTTAGAAGGCTATTTGGCCTGGGATAACAAGTCTGCAGCCAAACGGCCCGGGATCGTGGTCGTACATGATTGGATGGGCCTAGGCGCCAACGCCAAAGCGCGAGCCGAATTGCTGGCGAAATTGGGTTACGTCGCCTTCGCCGCCGACATCTACGGCAAGGGCGTGCACCCAGCGGACATTAAAGCGGCCGCTGAACTGGCGACTAAATATAAAAAAGACCGCGCGTTGTTGCGCCTGCGTGTGGAAGCCGCTTTGGAAGAACTCAAAAAACAAAAATCAGTCGACAGCGGCAAACTTGCGGCTATCGGATATTGCTTCGGCGGCACCACAGCGCTCGAACTCGCCCGTTCCGGCGCGCCGATCAAAGGCGTGGTTAGCTTTCACGGCGGGCTCGACACTCCCACTCCACTCGATGCCAAAAACATCAAAGGTAAAATTTTAGCTCTTCACGGCGCCGATGATCCCTATGTACCGGCTGAACAAGTCAAAGCCTTCGAAGACGAGATGCGTGCGGCGGGAGTCGATTGGGAGTTGGTGAAGTACTCCAAAGCCGTCCATGCCTTTACTATCCCAGAGGCTGGCAATGACAATTCGAAAGGCGCGGCCTACAACGCCGAAGCCGATGCGCGTTCGTGGCAAGCGATGAAAGATTTCTTCAACGAAATTTTCGCAGGTAAATCTTAAAGCAGCGCTGCCAGATCGGCAATGGCGGCCTTCCAATGCGCGCGCATTTGCTCGCGCTGGGCCGCCGTCTTCAGGCCGGTATGTTGAATGACGAAAATCGACTTCTCGCCCGGACGTGGAACAAACGCCAATGAAATCACCGTAGGCTTAGGCCAATCCGTGTCTTGCCACGACAAGCGCACACGCTCAGGCGCCTTGAGTGTTCGTACCTGTCCGAAAATCCCGCCCTCACATTCATACTCCGCGCCCGGTTCCAGATCGAATGGCGACAGTGGTTTGAGCCAAGCTTGCATTCCTGGTTTGGAAATCACCAAGCGCCACAGTTTTACGGCACTGATCGGGAGCGAGCGCGTAGCCGTGATCGAGTAGTCACCTTTCAGAGATTGGCCTTCGATGCGTTTGCCCGTGCCAATTTCGAATCCAAGTGTCACGCCCTGCTGCCACCATAGCGACAATTTGTATTTCTTCTTGAGATAGGCCGCGGTCTCGCGATGAGTCCAATTCTTGGCGCCAGCTTTGGTGAGTAGCATGAGCCATTCCTCCCAACCGCGTCCCGTGCCTTTTGCAACCGAAGCACTAGTCACGCGGCCGATTTTTTCGAAACTCAGTTTAGCCATGAAAAACCGGAATAGCTCAAAGCGCGCCGAGGAGCAAGCGGCGATAGAAGTGATCACGCAAACCGGCCGGCTCCCATAGCTGCATGCGCTCGAGCGCTTCCCGATGGGGAGCTGGGTCCGTGCGCAACCCACGCCAGACGCAACCCACAACCGCACGCTTGTTGGCTGAGATCCGCTTGAGCCGGCTCAGCGCCGGCGCTAGCTTCTCTTCGACCGGCGTGAAATCGCTGCCGAACGGAAATGCCGGGAACAGCCCTTGGCGTTTGAACTCGGCGAGGAAGTCCGATGGCCAACTGGCTTCGTTGCGGCCTGACCATTCGGGGACGCGCCAAGAGGGCGAGAGTTTGCGCTCCTGCACAGCCCGCTGGCGTAGCGGCTCTTGAAAGCGGGCATCGCAAACCGCGAGCATGGCTTGAACACATTCCTCATCGCTGCGATTTTTTAAAAATGCCACGCCGTACTCGGTGACTACGACGTCGCGCAAATGGCGCGGAATGGTCAGGTGGCAATGTCCCCATACGACGTTCGACACCGTCGTGCCCTGACTTTCGCGCAAGCTCTTTAGCATGAGCACGGAAAAAGAATCCGGCAGCTCATGCGACATCGCCACGAAGTTGTACTGGCCACCAACGCCGCTCACCACCTGGCCGTTTTCGCCGGTGTCCGACGCAGCACCGCCGAATAGAGTCGCCTGCATGCAGGTGTTCAAGAAGCGCGCTTTCACCCGCTGGCGGCGCAAGGCCAGCTCGTTCTCATCGTAGAGATCATTGACCTTCGAGACTCGGGTCATGCACAAGCCACGTTCGCCTGCGCGATGCAACTCGCGCAACCATTGATAAAACTCCTGCGAACCGAGATAGAAGGCCCCGTGCAAATAGCGGCGCACGGATTTCTCCAAATCAAAAACCTCGCGCTTGAGTATGCCCGCGCGGCGCAAATGCATGAAGCCGTCCATGACCATTTCGCTGGTGCCGTACAATCCTTCAGTGAAGGTTTCTGTGTGGAACTTTTCGCTCTGGCGCGCATACGGGCGCGACAGAGCAAGCTTGCCGGCAAGGGCGCGATAGACCTCGTTGTTCTGCTGGCGCAGGCGCAAGCAGTAAACCACCGCCTCGCTCAACGAGCCGATGCCGATTTGCAACGTGCCGCCGTCTTCAATCAGTAGGCTCGCGTGCAAGCCGATTAGATAGTCGCTGTCTTTCAATGGCTGGCGCGGTAGCGCGAACAGCTTGTGATGCATCTCCGGTGCGTCGACGATGACATCAAAAAAATCCTCGCTCACTTCCGCGTCGTCGGCGCAGTAAGGCAACTCCGGATTTACCGCCGCGATCATCAGTAACGGTTTACCATTTTGGCGGTAGAAGTCCTTGATATCGAGAGTCAAATCGGGATTGCAGCTCAGACTGTATAGCTTAGAATTTGAAGGGTGGCGGGCCACCATCTGCACCAGCAAATTCACTCCACGATCGGCGACGGCATAAACGGCGTGTGTATAGTTGACGCTGATGTAATCGCGCTGAACCTCCGGCCGTCCCAGCGATTTTCCCGCCTGCAGGTAGAATTCGTGCAGCCGGATGTTCGCCGGCAGGCATCCGGCCTCGAGGTCCTTTAAATATTGCAATTCTGGATAGCCGGCGCCCCACTGCCGTTCACGAAACGGGCCGAGAAAGCGGCGCGCGAGATCGCTGTCGGCACGGGGTACGGCCAGCGACAATGCGGTGAAGATGTGCAAGCTTCGCTTGGGATCGGCTTTGACCCGTGCATAGATGGCATTAATCAATGGATTTGGTTTACCCAAACCGAGTGGCGCCGCCATCACGACTTGTACCGGCAAACGCGCCAAGGCCCAGGCAGCTGCGGCATCGACACTGGAGAAGCGTTCAATCGCCATGCTCAGGCGTTCACTTGCTGAACAAGCACGGAGTACAAGCGACTGGCGTCAATGGGTTTGGTCAGGTACTCGTCGCAGCCGGCTTTGATGCAACGTTCGCGATCTTCCTTCATCGCATGGGCCGTGAGTGCGATGATCGGGCGGCGAAAACCGTTCTCTCGCAATTGTGCGGTGGCGCGATAGCCGTCCATGACCGGCATTTGCATGTCCATCAGCACGGCGTCGTATTCGCCGTGCATGGCGCGCTCGACACCTTCTTCGCCGTTACCGGCGAATTCCGCCAGCGCTCCGTGACGGGCTAAAAACAAACGCACCAGCATCTGATTGTCCTCAGAATCCTCCACGACCAAAATTTTCCGCCCCTGCAATTTCCCCGGCGGTGGGTCGCTCGTATCGGATAAGTCATTGCCCGGCTTCGCGGTCTCGTTCGCCAGCACAGAGGCTTGGAATACCGTCCCTTGCCCCGTTACACTGCGCAAAAGAGTTACGTCGCCCCCCAAGGCCTGCGCCAGCCGCTTGGACAGGACAAGCCCAAGGCCTGAACCCTCCTTCGGCGCTCCAGCAGGATTCTCAGCGCGCGAAAAGGCTTTAAATAATTTATGTTTATCGTCGTCGCTAATGCCGGCCCCGGTGTCGGACACTTCAAATATCAAAACTCCGCCTTCCACTCGTGCGGATAACCTGACGGTTCCAGCAGCCGTGAATTTGAACGCGTTGTTCACCAAATTGATCAAGATTTGCCGCAGGCGAATGCGATCCGTTTGCACATAGACCGGAGCCGACGGGCCCGCAACGGTCAATGTATTGCCCGTTTGCATGGCCGCGACGGTCAGCATGGCTTGCAAGTCAGCCAAGAAATCACGCAAGTCAAACCGGCTCATCTCAATTTCAAGATGGCCTGACTCAACTCGCGATATATCGAGAATATCGTTGATGATGCGCGCAAGATTGCCGCCCGTGCGCTCGATGGTTTCAGCATACTTCAACTGATCTTGACGCGTGAGACCGGGCTCTTTGAGCATTTCGGCCAAACCGAGCATGACTCCTAGGGGCGTGCGGATTTCATGGCTCATGTTGGCTAAGAACATCGTTTTGCTCTCACTCGCGGATTCGGCCTGTCGCCGGGCGCCAATAGAGGTCGCCAGCTCATCGTTCATTTTATTAATCGCGGCTGCCACTTGGCCTAAATCGTCGCGCGAACGCACGGGCACGCGAACGGAAAAGTTGCCGCGCCCGACTTCTTCGGCGCTGTTCATGATTTCTTTGAGAGTACGGTTGAGAGAACGGCTGAACGCGACCGTCAGAAACAGGCCCGTGCTCTCAACCGTCAGTACGGCGCAAATGAGTAGCGCCATGAGCACGGATTCGAGCCAGCGAGAACCTGTGCCGAGCACATTGGAAAATTCGATTTCTTTCGCCGTCAAACGATCGTTGTACGTTTCAATTTCACGCATCGCCAGTTCGACGGCGGCCGGATCGCTTGCCGGGCTCTCGATCAGGATGCGAGCGCGTTCCACGGATTCGCGCATGTTGATCAACAGCATGTCGGCCTCGCGCCATACTTTGAGGGCTTGATCAATGTAGCTCACCCAGTAGAACCGCCGGATCAGGTTGATCAATCCTGGAATGTCCTCGGCCGCGATACTCCCTTGCTTGAAACCCTCAAAAGCTGCTTGCGCCGCAAAAGGTGTAGCCTCAAGCGCCATTCGCGCGGCGTGATCCCCCTCGGGCACTTTAAGGTCGCGCTGATACAGGTCCCAGTATTGGTGCTCCCGCGTCAAAGCGTAGCGCTGGAAGTTGTGAATGGCGTTCTTCTGCGCCTTGGACCAGAGCCCTTCGCCACCGACGAATGTGCGCACGGACGAGAGCACGTCCATGGCAAATAAAAGCGTGAACAACTCGGTCGCAATCAGCAGCGCCATGACGCCGACAACGGCATAGAGCTTCTTTGCGACCGCGAGATCTTTCCACCAATTGAGGATCATGCTTCGTGTTAACAAATCCCGTCGGAAAAGCAATTTATTCCACCGGAAATAGGCCCGCGTTTTCTGGACAATCGCGCGCGGGCGGGGCAAAAATAACCCACTCCGAAAAAGCGAGGTTGGGATGAGATCAGTACTTGTTATTTTGCTCTTGGCGACGGGCCTCACGGCGCATGCGGCAAAGCGTGTGCACGGGGTTAAACAATCGAGCAAAAGCTCATCGATCTGTGAAGTTCTAAATGATTCAGTCAGCAAAGGAACGCCGGGGCAAATGTTGAGCGTTTATCTAGCGGCACAGTGGAAGTATTTGATGACCGAATTTCCTGAGTGGGCGACCTACGTTGGCTATCCTGGACAAAACGACCGCTGGACCGATCGCTCGCTCGAAACCATTCAACGCCATAGCAATGAAATGAAATGTGAGTTGGCCGCGTTGGTGAAAATTCCGCGTGGGGGTTTGAAGGGCGAAGAACGCATTAACTTTGACCTCGCCAAACGCAACCTAGAAATGGGTATCGAAGGCGATAAATTCGACGGCCAATATTTAGTGCTCGATCATTTGAGTGGCTTACACATGGACGTTGCCGACACGCTGACCGCCATGCCGACGGCGAATAAAAAAGACTATGAAAACATGATCTCGCGCCTTAACGGAGTACCCAAACGCGAAGAGCAAGAGGAAACCCTTTTGCGTGAAGGCCTCAAGCGCAAAGTCACCGCGGTTAAAATGTTTTTGTTGCGCGTTCCGGCTCAGTTCGATCGCGTGTTGACCGCCAAAATTGAAGACAGTCCGATTTATAAACCGTTCGCCGATATCGGCACCAACATCAGCCCCGAAGACAAAGCGGAGCTGCAAAGCCGGGCCAAAGAGGCGATTGAAACCAAGGTTTATCCGGCGTTAAAGAAGCTCAAAGGGTTTTTGGTCACGCAGTACATTCCCGGCGCCCGTGAAAGCATTTCCTACGCCGACATGCCCAATGGCAAAGCTTGGTACGCGTACAACGTCAAAAGCCGCACGACCACCGACATGACTCCCGATGAATTGCACGACCTCGGCCTAAAAGAAGTCGCGCGCATTCACAAAGCGATGGAAAAAGTCAAAGAAGAGGCGAAGTTCAGAGGCGACCTCAAGGCCTTCAACGAATTCCTGCTCAAAGACAAACAGTTCTTTTACGACAACAAAGAAGATTTATTGAAAGGCTACCGCGCCATTGCCAAACGCATCGACCCGGAACTGACCAAGCAATTCAAAACCCTGCCGCGGCTGACCTACGGCGTGCGTGAAATGCCCGAGTACAAAGCCAAAGAGTCGCCCGGCGCTTACTACGAAGGTGGCAGCCTCGAGGCCGGCCGCCCGGGTTATTTCACCGCCAACACGAGTGATCTCAAAGGCCGTCCCAAGTGGGCGATGGAAGCGTTGACCATGCACGAGGCCGTGCCCGGACATCACTTTCAAATTTCGACCGCGCAGGAAATCAAAGGCTTGCCCGAGTTCCGCCGCTTCGGCGGTTACACAGCTTACATCGAAGGCTGGGGGCTCTACGCCGAATCGCTCGGCGAAGACATGGGCATGTACAAAACGGCGTATGACAAATACGGCCAGCTTTCCTATGAAATCTGGCGCGCCATTCGCTTGGTCGTCGACACGGGTATTCATAGCAAGGGTTGGTCGCGCCAAAAGGCGATCGACTACTTCGCGGACAACATGCCCAAGGCGAAGCAAGAGTCAGAAGTCGAAGTCGATCGCTACATCACTTGGCCCGGCCAGGCGTTGGCGTACAAAGTCGGCCAATTGAAATTCAGCGCGCTCAAGGCCCATGCGCGGGCCGAGCTCGGCGACAAATTCGATGTCCGTGAATTCCACGACCAGTTGCTCAACCACGGCCCGCTGCCGATGGACGTTTTGGAAAACTCGGTGAACGAGTGGATCGAGACGGTTAAAAAAGGCAAAGACCCGAAAGCCGCAAAGGTGCAAACATGAAACTCATCGCATTGATCCTTGGCCTGTTACTCAGCACGACAGCTTTGGCCCGCGGCAAAGCTTATAAAGGCGTCGACTGTTCGCAAATTGCCAAACAAACGGCGAGCGGCACTCCGGCGGTGCGTTTGAAGAAATTCTTCGACGCCCAATGGAAATACATGATGACCGAATTCCCCGAGTTCGCCACTTACGTCGGCTACCCGGGACAAAACGACCGCTGGAGCGACAACTCGCGCGCCGCCATCGAACGCCATCGCGGCGATGTGAAGTGCGGGTTGCAGGCGATCAAAGCCATCGACCGCGCCGGCTTGAGTGCCAAGGACAAGGTCAACTACGACCTCGCCCGCCGCGAAATGGAATTGTCGATCGAAGGGGATCAGTTTCCTGGCGAATTGCTGCCCGTGAATCAAATGGGCGGCATTCAAACCGATCCCGTAGATCTGTTCTCGGCGATGCCTACGGCCAACACAAAAGATTTCAATGACATCCTGGCACGTTTGGAAAAGCTGCCGGAAGTGATCGCGCAAGTCGAAGCGCTGATGCGCGAAGGGATGGAAAAGAAAATCACCACTCCCAAGATCTTCATGCCGAGAGTCGCAGAGCAATTGACGTTGCTGACGCCGGCTAAGCTGGATGACAGTCCGCTCTATCGCATATTTGCCGACATGAATAAGAGCATCGCCAAGGAAGACCAAGACCGCATCCGCGCGCGTGCCAAAGAGATTTTGCAAACCAAAGTGTACCCGGCGTACGGCAAGTTCAAAGAATTTGTAGTCAAAGAGTACACGCCGGTTGCGCGCGACACTGTCGCGTGGTCGGACCTGCCCAATGGCAAGGCCTGGTATGACTACTCGATAAAACGCAACACGACGGTAGCCTATAAGGCCGATCAGCTACACGAGATTGGCTTGAAAGAAGTCGAACGCATTACCGCCGCCATGCTCAAGATCAAAGATCAGGTTGGTTTCAAAGGTGACCTTAAGGCATTCAATAATTTTCTGATGACCGACAAACGGTTTTATTTTAACTCCGAGGCGGAACTGCTAGATGGCTACCGCGACATCACCAAACGCATTGATCCCGAACTAACCAAGGAGTTCAAGACCCTGCCGCGCCTGACTTACGGCGTGCGTGAGATCCCGGCCTTCCGTGCCATCTCAGGCCCGGGCGCTGAATACCAAGGTGGCAGCCTGGAGAGCGGCCGCCCCGGCTGGTTCCAAGCCAATACCTATGACTTGAAATCGCGGCCCAAATGGGAAATGGAAACGCTGGCTTTTCATGAAGGCGTGCCCGGCCACCACTTTCAGATCGCCGTGGCGGCTGAACTCCCGGAGATGCCGGAATTCCGCAAGCATGGCGGCAACACAGCCTATAGCGAAGGCTGGGCGCTTTATGCCGAGTCGCTCGGCGAAGAGATGGGCTTTTACAAAGACCCCTATCAACTCTACGGCCACTATGCCGATGAAATCCTGCGTGCCGTTCGCCTCGTCGTCGACACCGGCATGCACGCCAAAGGCTGGTCGCGTGAAAAGGCGCTCGACTACTATCGCAGCAAGATGCCCGTGGGCGATGTGGAATCCGAAAATGAGATCAATCGTTATTTGGTGTGGCCCGGTCAAGCGCTGGCGTACAAAGTCGGCCAGCTGAAAATACGTGAGCTGCGCGAGAAAGCCCATGCCGCCTTGGGCGATGCTTTCGACGTGCGCCAGTTCCATGACGTCATACTGCTGCAAGGCGCGGTGCCGATGGATGAGCTGGAAAAGCTGGTGAACGAGTGGGTGGTCGAGCAAAAGAAAACCGGCAAACATAAGACTGCGAAAGTTTAATCTCGAATGAAAATTATTTTATTACTGGCGCTGCTTACGAGTGGCGCTTGGAGTTACGCCCAAGAGACCGCGGTTACAACTGAGGCGCCGAAGCCTGAGGCGTACCGGCCCATTCTTGGCGATTTTCGCGTCCTGATCGCCGCCTATCCACTACCACTGCTTTCCGAGGGCGGAAGCGCAGCGATTGAATTTTCGGGCATTCCCCACTTCGCACCTGACGTAACCTACATGTCTGAGTCGCGCACGCTCCGGCACGACGGACTCTTTGGCGGTGAGGACAAAGCCAAAAGCTGGAATTACTACACCGGCTTTCATGCCTATCAACACGCTAGGAACTCTGGCATTTTTTTCGCCGCCGGATACAAATGGAGCAAAATTCACTCGGACACGACCCGTCCTATTGTGGGTGGCCCCTCGGCATCGACCAATGACCGTGCAAGTGGAGCTTATGCAGGATTCGGATACCGATACATGCACACGGGTCCACACTTCACGTGGATGATCGATGCGGGCGCGACCTATGAACCAGGATTTGTTAAACGCATTAATTATTTCGTCGACAAACGGGATTCTTGGAATCTCGCCACGGCTGGGCATATGGAGACGGTCATCGGCTATGAAGTATTTCCGCAAGCTCGCTTTGGTGTGAACTTTTAGAAGTCGCGAGCCGTTTGGAACAGCCAAATCAAATTTTCTTAAATGCAGAGAATTCTTCTTCGATGGCCTCATTCGGATGGCGGCATGGATTTACCATCCATGAGAGTGGCCATCCTCGGGCGTCCGCGCCCGAGGATCAGTTGAAGTGAAGATAGAATTTTTTGTAAAAGAAAAAATTTTAAGTCGTCTAAAAAAATTGAATTTAGGCCTTAGTCCTCTCCGCCGCGGACGGCGGAGAGGTAAGCCTCTCATGGACGGACAATTCCCGCGGCCATTCGTCTCAGCGATCCTCGGAGAAGTGAGTCTCGGCGCTTGCAGGATTTCTTAATTTCCACCTAGCGCGCAAAATGATTGTTCAAATTTACGAAAGTGCGCGAGTCAACACAATGTGCCTTCGGCGCAAAAGGAGCTTTTTCGATACTTCGACAAATTTAAGCTCAGAGTGAAAACGTCGAAGGCTAAGTTAAATAAATCCCGGTACCCAGTTTGTTGAACATCGCGGCCTTGCACCGGCACCAAACTCAGGCGCCGGTACATTTCCCATCTACTATTTAATTTCCCCGCACGCGAATCTTCCACCGGCGTCACCTGATGGCTGCGTCTTGTAGTCATCGGCTTTCTCATGAATCACCAAAGCCGTGCCACCGTCTTTCATTAGCGAGTTGGCGCCTTTGTCCAAAGTCACCGACGTGTTCACAATTTCAAGTTTGGCACTGCCATCGGCCGCGGCGAAAAAGTTGGCCATGTCGCCGGCGTGTGGGCCACCGTCCATGTCGAACCCATGTTTGCCTTTCATCGGCGCGAAGTGGCCACCGGCGGAATCGAACTTCGGTCCCAGGCAGCTGCCTTTTTCATGAAAATGTATCGCGTGTTCGCCCGGAGTTAGGCCCTTGAGCTCGGCGGTGATTTTCACGCCTTTCACCATGGGAGTTAAAGTCGCAGTTCCTACGGCCTCGCCCTTTGCATTTTTGATTTCAACATTTTTTGCAGTTGCGGCCGTAGCCGAGGTTGCAGCAAATCCGAGCCCGAATATGAAAATTGGAAAAATACGCATGTGCCCTCCTAGGTGCAGGACTAACCTGCACCAGAGAACCGCGATTGGCAGCGACTTCGGCGCCGAAGCCGCATTGCATCCGAAAAGTAGGTGCCTACTTGAGGACCTTTTCGTACTCGACGACGTTCGTGACTTTTTTCTCACCCATCCATGAGTAGCTGTGACCGTTGGCTGAAAAGCCCATTTTGCTCCAAAAACCGCTGACGTCGATTTCATCCGAGACACCGAGGCGGATGCGCCGGCAATTGAAGCGGCGAAGAATGTGGTCCTCAACCGCGCGGTAACACTCTTTACCAAGTTTGCGGCCATGCAGATCTTCACGGATCAGGAGCAGTCCGATGTAGGCCATGTAGGGTTCGGGGTGGTCGGCGTGTAGTTCCACGCCTCCGATCGTTTCGCCTTCTTTTTTAACTAATAGAAATTCCTTGTAATAGCTTTCGATCGTGCGGCATGGCCTACCTGCGATGGCATCGTGCACGGTCTGCGAGCTGGGCAAACAGCCTTCCACTTTCAAAAAATATTCTGGAATTTTATTGAAAAGCTCGAGTACTTGGTTTTGACTGCGCATGCTAACGGGCTCAAGCTCCATGGCGAAGGTTTTAACCCATCCGTCCGTTCACGCAAGTCCAGTTCTGATGAAATGGATTTTCCCGTCTACTTTCAAATAATGATCGCCCTTGGCGAGAATTACGTGCTCCTCACACTCATAAACCGTGAGCTCCCGTTCGGCTTGAAATTCATGGCGCCTCAGCGTGCCTTCTCCCAGCTCCACTCGGCGTCCATCAAAGACCGTGATTTTAGTTCCGGGCGGTGGTGGCAGTTTCATTTTCCATCCCTCGAATCAGGGGTATGAGAAGTCCGGCGAAGGCTGCGAGAAAAACTGTCCCGAGAACGTAAAGCGCCGGTGTCATGGAAAATCTATCGATGAGATATCCAATCCCCGGTCCGCAAATGGCAAAACTCAAGCGGAAACAGAAGCTGGAGATCGAATTTGCGGTGGCGCGAAATCCGCTGGGGATACGGGTGTTCATGGCATCGCGCAAAAGCAGCTGCGTAATGCCGCGGCTCGCGCCGAACATAAAACAAATCAAACCGCCGGCCGGACCCACAATGCAGGTCATGGCGAAGTAAGCCACAATTGCCAACAAGGCTTGCGCAATCATGAGGGGCCGGATGCCCCAGCGCAGCTCCCAATGATGCGCCTGCATGCCAATCAGTCCGGCCGCGATTCCGAATGCGGCCCATAACCAACCGAAGGCCGAGAGCGGAATGCCGATCTGCTCCCAATATTTCTGATGCAGCCACACCGCAAAGAAAGTCGCCAAGCTCCACACCGTCAAATTGATGAAGATCATCCGCAGCATCCGGTCGGGACCTGCGAAAATATGGCGGAAGACGCGGGCGAAATTTTCTAAGTGCCCGTGCGAAGGCATTTTTTCGTAGGGCGCCTCTTTGAAGCTCAAGGCGATGAGGAACGGTATCCAAGCCGTCAGCGCGTTGGCCACGGTTACCGAGTGCAGGGCCACTAAGACCAAGAGACTTGCAAGTACCGAGGCCACTCCCTCCCCGCTCACCGACGCCATTTGCAAACCGGCCAGAGACTTGCGCTGCTGCGGCTTGCTGACCGTTTCATAGAGCAATGAAATATCAGACCCCGAAACAAAACTCATTCCAACGCCGACAATCACCTCAAACAGAACAATGCCACTATATCCCTGCGCAAACGGCAGCCAGGTAAAGCCGATTGCATTGATGAACGAACCCAAGAGCAGGATCTTTTTGCGCCCCCACATGTCGCCAAGATAGCCAGTCGGAATTTCGGCAAACATCACGGCTAAGCCGAAAATCGCCTGAACTTCAAACACCTGGCGCATACTCAAGCCCAAGCTCCCGAACAGAGGCACGATCACCGGAATGATCACCAGAAAATTGAAGAAGAAGCTGAATAGATAAATTCGTTTGGCCATGGAGTTCTTGAACAGTACCACCGCAATTCCCCTTACCGATAGAAAGTAAATTGGATGGCGAGGCTAATTTCCACTTATGCATAGCCTTACGGTTATTGAGCGCGCTCCAGTCATGGCTTGAGTCTTGCTGAGCTCAACCGCAGGACTTCACAACACAACTACGGAGGATGCGATGCAAGACCGGCAATTTTCCAATACCATCAACACCACCGCCGGCGAACATGCCAGTGGTTTTGCCCAAATCGGGGACAGCTTTGGCGACACGTTGGGTGAGTTCAAAGAGCTGCAAGCGGACGCTAGCCTTTCCTCGTTCACTCGCTTTCTAAAACCGGCGTCGGAAAAAATTCAGCGCGCGGCTCAATTTACCGCTGGATACAGCCGCCGCCATCCCATCCGCATCGCAGTGACGGTCGCGGCTATCGGATTTGCAATCGCAGCCTTAGTTAAGCCAGCCAGAAAAATCGTGGGTACTGAGGAATTGCACTGAGCGGGCCCGCCCAGCGTGGATAATTTCCCCGTTGGGCGGTGAAGCGTTGCTCATCTCGCAGCATTTGCAGTCTCAGGCGGAACAGAATTTGAAGTACTAGCGGCATACTCTTGAAAGGAGTGTGTAATGGATACCAACACCAATAATATGGACAAGGATGTGAACGGCCTTGAGAAAAACAATCGCTTCCCGTCGCCGGATCGCGAGCAGTCGGACAGCCTAAGCAAAAAGGCCGGCGATAAAATTGAGGGCTTTGGCGATAAGTTGCGCGAACATGGCGCCGAGAAAGCCGGCAAAATGGTTCACGACATCGGCGACAAGATCGAGCACATGCACGACGATAAAAACCGCGTCTAAGTATTTCTGACGAATTCGCTGAATGCGCTCAGCAGTTTGGCCAGCCTATCGAGGCTGGCCTTTTCTTTGAGCGCGCCGTCTGCGCTGAAGGCTTCATGTGCACGTGGCAGCCCGGACATCTCGGGATACACATGGCAGCCCAGCGCTTCAAGCGGCACGCGTGAATGCCAAAGACCGCGCACGGCTCCGAGCGCGCCAGGCGACGCACCCATCAATAGAACGTGTTTACCCGGCCACGGATTGGGCGCACGCTCGCGCGACAACCAGTCGATCGTGTTCTTGGTGACGGCGGCAATTGAACCGTTGTTTTCAGGCGTGGAGATGACGATGCCCTTGCAGCCCTTGACCAATTCGCTCAGGCGCCGGGCGGCGGCGGGAAAATCGGTATCGTCGATGTCTTGATTGTAAATCGGCATCTGAAAGTCGTTCAGTTCGATCAGTTGCGCCTCGACGCCTTCAATGGACGACAGCAAGCCATGAGCCACGCGCACATATTTCTTGTTCAGCGAGCCCGAACGCAGAGAACCGGCAAAGCAGAGAATTTTCAAAAGACACCCCCTAAGAGCGCGAACATACGCCGCTTCCTTCAGGCTGTCACCTGTGGTCAAATAGGCAATATGAACTTCGCCGGCATTCTCAACGAGATCCACATTGTAGCTGTACGCAGCCGGGGACCCGGTGGGCAAAACGTCAACAAGGTCTCCTCGGCCGCCCAATTGTTTTGGAATTATCGCGATTCGGCTGGCCTCAACGATTTTGAAAAATCCCTCGTCGCCGCCAAGCTCGCCAATATGATCAACAGTGAAAATCAGGTCTACCTACGTGCCGACGAGTTTCGCGATCTCGAACGCAACAAGTCGCGGGTGATTGATAAACTCGAGGCTTTTCTACTACAAGCCCTGCACCGGCCAAAACCACGCCGAGCCACCAAACCCACCCGTTCATCCAAAGAAAAGAAGTTGAAGGGCAAAGCCCATCGCGGCGAGATCAAACGCGGACGCGGCAAGGTCAGCTGGGATTAGGGATTACGCGGCCGTCGCGAAAATACCAAACGCCGGCCTGCTTGCGAAACTTGGAAAGCTCGTGATGCACTTGTTCGCTGCCGTCTTTGAGCAGTTTGAAATGGGCCTTGAACTCGACAATGCCTTTGTTACCCTCGTCCGTGCTGCGCAGAATTTCAAGTTTGGTAAATTCGGCCCCTTCGGCCCATTCGCGTGAGGCTTCGAGGTCGAGAGTGAGCACCATCTGCGGGTCGGTGGTCGCACGGACATAATCCATGTTTT
>JAYWAE010000152.1:0-2203 GCA_043782715.1 Pseudobdellovibrionaceae bacterium
TCATCGTGCGCGCCGTCCTCCACAACCGCCCCATTTTTTAAGACGACTACCCGATCCGCCATTCTGACAGTTGAGAAACGATGGGAGATAAGAACGGCCATTCGTCCACGGCTTAATTCGCTAAAGCGTGTGAAAACTTCGTATTCGGCACGGGCGTCAAGCGCGGCTGTCGGCTCGTCTAAGATCAAAAGCTGGGCGTCACGCATATAAGCACGGCCAAGCGCGACCTTTTGCCATTCACCGCCCGACAAATCGACTCCGCTGTCAAAGCGTTTTCCAAGCATCTGGTTGTAAGCATCGGGCAGATTTGGAAGCAATGTCGCGGCAAGTGATTTTTCCGCCGCCAAGACAATTTGCCGTGGAATTTCATTTTGGGAAAAACCTCCGTCGAATGATGAATTTACCCGTTTTCCCGGCTCGTCGCGATTTTCCTGGGCGGTCGCGAGATATGATTCAACGCTATGGACTTCACCTACGCCAATGTTCGCACCGAACGCCATGTCGTATCGAACGAAGTCCTGGAAAATCACGCTTATTGCGGCGCGTAAAGAATCCAGATCGTAATCGCGTAGGTCAACGTTGTCGAGAAGGATGCGCCCTTCGGTTGGGTCATAGAGACGCGCAATCAATTTTGTAAGCGTTGTTTTTCCCGCACCGTTTTCGCCGACGAGCGCGATCCGCTCGTCAGGGTTGAGCGCAAAACTGACATTTCGAATCGCCCACTTTTCCGATTCGGGATAACGAAACCCGACATTTTCAAAAACGAAGCCTTGTTTGATTTCTTGCGGTACTTTGATCCCGTCGGCCCGTGAATAAATCGTCGGCTTGACCTCAAAGAAATCAAACAAATCCTTGAGATAAAGGGCCTGAGTAAAAACTGTGCTGGCGTTGTTTAGGATGCTTTCGACCAAATCGCGGCTTCGAGCAAACGATGCGGCAAGAAACGTAAGTGAGCCTATCGTGATCGTACCCACAACCGCGCTGATCAAAATTGAAATGTAAGCCGCGTAGTAGCCGAGTGTGCCGATAATTGAAAGTGCGGCAGCCGAAACTCCCCGACCAACTGAGAGCCGTCGGTTCTCCTCATAAAAGCGCGTCGAGATGCGCCGGAAACGTGCGACTAGCCAGTGTGCCAACCCGAACATCTGAACTTCTTTTGCAGACTCGTCACTCGCTCCCAAATATCTGATGTAGTCGAGCAGACGCCTTTCCGGTGTTTGACGAAAAAGAAGGGAATATTCGAGGGCGGCGTAATGGGTCGCACCCAGGAAGCTCGGAAGAACCGAGAGCACCAGTAAGAATACTAACAAGGGACTAAAGATAATAAGGGCAGCCGCGAGTGAGAGTAGTGTGAAACCGTCCTGCGCAACTTGAAATATTTGCGGCAGGAGGCCGATTCGTCCGGTAGTTTGCCTTCGCGCGCGTTCGAGCCGATCATAGAATTCCGGGTTCTCGAATTGATATAGGTCTAGCCGTGAAGCGTGCTCCATCAATCGGACGCTGATGTTATTCGCAAATAAATCCCCGGTGAGACTTTCGAGGAGTGCCGAGGCCCGTGTTAACAATTGACCAGCTACAACAATCGCAAATTCGAGCGCCACGAGCCGCCATAGGTCAAAGTCATAGAAAGGAGGGCGATCGGCAGTAGACGGCATTCCTCGTTCAATCAACACCGCATCAATAATGAGTTTCCCTACCCAGAGAGTCGCGACCGGAACGAAAGCCCGCAAGACCCTCATGACGATCATCAATATGGTAAAGGTGCGATGCGTTTCCCAAACAAGCCTGAAGAATGGAGGGATGTATTTGACGGCCTTGAACCGTTCACCCCAAGAGATTTTTTTGGAACCGGCATTTTTCCTCACTTTATATTAGGGTCGAGACAAGCTCCGGAGAATTGGACAAATGACGGTAAATGACTGTGTCGTGTGCCATATTGCTTATTCGTGCGAATGGGCCGGCTCGCCGCTATGCTTGTGTTCCTCGATATGATGGTGCTCCTCACCCGACGCATTTGCCGGGTCGACATGGATCGTTGCATCGGATAGAAACTTCAGTTTGTGGAGCAGATCATGCCGAACGGCACATGCTATATCGTGGCCCGCCTCGACCGAAATTTCTTCGGCGACGGCGACGTTTAACTCGGCATGCATGCGGTGGCCCAGCCAGCGAACGCGGACCTCGCTGACATCCTTGACGCCTT
>JAYWAE010000153.1:0-2192 GCA_043782715.1 Pseudobdellovibrionaceae bacterium
GGTACTTTTAAGAACGCCACCCTTAGCCGTGTAAATGCAGATAACGCGCAAACTTTTAGGCTGCTTCAAAAAACCGTATCGTATTCCGATCGCCGGCACCTGGTCGATCCGCCATTGCCTGACGCCGAGACGCCCTCTCTTGGTCCGCTCAGCCACTGGGATATGCCCGGCTTTTTCCGCAGACAGAAGTGCATTTGGAGCTGCGGTCATCTGGAATAGCTTGTGAAGATCATTACTTGTAAAAAAGTTCTTCTCCATGGAAGGACCTCGTACTTAGGTTTGAAGGCTATAAACAGGTCTTTCACATAACATGACATAGCTGTCAGATTTTGTATATGCCCGAGACAACAGACCTTTATTGAAATAGGCTATTTTCTTCTAAAGTAAGTTATGATACCTTACGATAAGGTTATGGGGGTGATTATGAAGACCATTGTGCCTGCCGCGAAAATTACTGTGTCATCCCGGGGACAATTCGTAATCCCAAAAGAGGTAAGAGATGCCTGCGGAATCCACGGTGGGAGCGAGATTCTAGTCCGTACCCGCGAAGATGGCGTGATCGAACTATGCCCACTTAAGCGCAACGTAAGCGAGCTTTTTGAACGGCTGCCGATCACAAAAGGCCCGGCCTTGAATGTTGATTCGGCCATCATTGAGGCTGTGCTTGAGAACGATGATCGAACAAAAATTAAAACCAAGAGACGATCTTGATTGCTCTCGATACCAATGTCTTAGCCCGCGCTATTCTCCGTGACGACGAAGTACAGTCACCCCAAGCCATTAAGGTCATCAAAGATCTGGCGGCGAACGATGGTATTCTCATAACATCGTCTGTACTTTTGGAACTCGTCTGGGTACTCCGCAAAAAAAAGCACCCATCCGAGATTTACGAGATAGTGCAGCATCTTCTAGAAAGTGAGGGCATCACGTTCGTAAATGCATCACTTGTCGGCGAAGCTCTGGAAGTTTTTCGTCATGGTAAGATCGATTTTGGTGATGCAATGCTGGTTGTCGAAGCCCAAGCTCATGGTGTTATGAAGGTCATGACATTTGACGAGGCGCTGTTGAAAGCCGACAAACGCGCTGTTTCAGTGAGTTAGCGGAATTGGTTTACGGGTCCATTTTCAAGGGACTCCAATGTGAGGGCCTTCTTGCCGTCGCGGCCTCCGGCGAGCTCAATGCGTAAAAACGGCTTCAGGAAAATCGAGCCTAGTCATGCAGTGCGCGACTTTGGCCTCCTGGAAAACCCTTTAAATTCAGGTTGATGTACACCAATCATAAAGTTTATATTCCTTTATGCCGAATAGAGATATAATAGGGCTGGAGGTGGACTAGCGGCATGATTAAGAGCTTTGGCAACAAGACCGCGCAAGACCTCGCGGCTGGCAAGACAGGGACGCGGCATGCCAGGCTTCTTCCACACCATCATCACCAACGGGCCTGCGACCTACTCGAGTTTATGGAGGCGAGCGTCAACGTGACTGACTTCCGGATGCCGTCTTCAAACCGCCTGCACAAGCTCGGTGATGACCTCAAGGGTTACTGGAGCGTCAGCGTCAGAGATGGTTGGCGGATAATTTTTAGGTTCGAGAGCGGATACTATTTGGACGTCAAAATCCTGGACTATCACTGAGGGTCTAGACCATGAAACAACGGAAACCAAGCCACCCGGGCGAGCTGCTTCAGAGGCTATACCTCGACGAGATGGAGATGACTCAAACGGATTTGGCCGAAAAGATTGGCTGCCGCCATGCTCAAGTGAATCTCGTTATTAAAGGCAAGCGGGGCATCACACCGGAATTTGCCTTAGAGCTAGAGCGTGTGCTTAAGGTCGCCGCGGAAACTTGGCTTAACCTTCAGGTTAAGTACGACCTCTGGGAGGCGCGTCAGCATCTTAAAAAGCGTGCCTAGGCGACGTTGAGTAATCCGTACCGTTGGTGAGATTACACATCCCATATATGGCGTTCAAATAACCCTGAAAAAAACGCGCCCTAAAAGCCTTGCGGCTCATGGTGACATTTCTGTACCACGAGCCGTTCATTAAACATCTGTATTTTGAATGCGGAAAGCCGCGCTTTGGTCAATAGTATTCTAAATAGGTTGACGGTCAGTCTGCAACAACGATCACATTTCCGGGCGCATCACTAATTCTGATTTAGTTTCCGCCAGTTCTCGGCACGTCTGAACACAAG
>JAYWAE010000154.1:0-5788 GCA_043782715.1 Pseudobdellovibrionaceae bacterium
GTGGGAGTCAATCGACGTGTGGATCGATAGTTTTGAAACAACCGCCATCCATCGCCATGAGATTCGTGATCTATTTAAAAATATTCCGCCAGAAGCTAAAGCCGTGCATCCCATTAAAATCAGTCCCAACGGCGAGATTCAGGATCTATGGCGGTGGTGCACGTTCTCTGTAAGAAAGCCTGTATGAGCTATGCGGCGAAGCCGCTCAATATCGGAATTGTCGGTGGCGGCGCCTCAGGCGTCATAGCGGCTTTGGCTTTATGTGAACAGAATACCTATATCGCAATTACCATTTTTGAGTCGGGCATGCACCTGGGCCGTGGCTTAGCTTATCAGTCCGAAGAGCTGACCCGACTATTGAATGTTCCCGTTGAAAAAATGAGTGCCTATGAGAACCAGCCCAACCACTTTGCAGAATGGGTTCTCAATCAACATCCTATTTTGCTTGAGAGTGCTCACTTTCCGTATGTTCCGCGATCTATATTTGGCAATTATCTACAAGATCTGATTCGGCAAATGCCGCAAGTTCAATGGGTGCGCGAACGCGCTTCTGACATTCAATTTCGCTCAGAACAATGGCATATCCTCACCGACGGCGATCGCACGTTCACATTTGATAAATGCATTATCGCCACAGGTTACCAACGCGAAATTTCCATCCCTTGGTCCCATCCCAATTCAAAATTTATTCGGAGCGCTCATGCAGCTGATTCAATTGATGACGTAGCTCCGAATGATCCTGTGATTATTGTTGGTGCCGGTTTGACCGCAATTGATATGTGGCGCGACCTACGTACATCGGGTCATCGAGGTGTCATTCATATGATTTCACGGCGCGGTCGACTTCCGTTGTCACATCTTGATACTCACCCACAGGGTGAATTTAGGATTGGTCAGGCAAAGTCGCCTCGCCAAGTCATGCGCCTCGCGCGAGTTTGGCAGGAGCAAAGACAATTGCCCTGGCCACATATTGCCAATCTTCTGCGTCCTCAAGCTCAATCTATTTGGCAAAGTTGGACACCACGAGAGCGCCAGCAATTCATTAGGCACATTAAACCCTACTGGGAAATCATCCGTCATCGCGTGCCCGCTACGATCGCACAAGAGCTCAATATTGAATTGATGTTAGGCCGCCTTGTATTACAGCGCGGATACATTGATTCTATTTCTCAAGATAAAAAGAATCTCAAGCTTCATGCACACCAATACTCTAAGTGTTTTAGTCTAGAAGGTAGCCATATTTTCTTAGCAACTGGAGCTCCGATTGATCCGCGCTTCTCCGAGTTGGAGAGTCTAGAGTCGTCATCACTTCACTTCATTGGTCCCGTCCAAAAACCACGCCTATGGGAATCAACTGCCATTCCCGAAATTCGCCAACAGGCTCAGCTTCTCGCGATCCAACTGCACGAAAACAAACAAATTTAATTAAATAAACTCAGTTTACAAAATGAGCCGCGCCGGTCTAGTCGTCGGCTCTAAACTCATGCATAGCGAAGAGAGATATATTTGTGCATAACCGGTCTCTTATCAACCTTCATTCACCTGGAATGGAGCGGTGACTAGTGACTACACAGCGTTGAGCGTGTAATGCTTGTGCAATTCACAACGGATTTGATCTCAGATCGGGGCGATTCATGGACGCTAAGCTAGGCCTAACAGAAATTGCCGAGAGTGATTTTATGCTCCGGGCTCAACTCGAATTTGAGCGCTCCGTGGAGCAGTTTGACGGCTCGAATTTGTACCGGTTTCTAGCCGGAAAGTTGCCGGCGGAAACAGAAATTCTGGCCCTTTTGGACGGCGCAACTCCAGATCAACCTTTGCCCGTATTTTTATTCGCCACCGTCAATTATCTGCTGGGTCAGAATCGTGCCGACCCTCTAGCGCGCTTTTATCCAAACTATAGAACTGAGCCTGAGGCGCCTAGCGCAGCCCTGGTCGAAGACTTTCGCGCTTTCTGCCTCAAACATCGGGACGACCTGCAATTCAATTTACAGACGCGGGCCGTGCAAACGAGCGAAGTGCGGCGCTGCGCTTTGCTATACCCCGCTCTTTGCTTAGCTAGTCGCTTCAGTACGCTTCCAGTTTACTTAATGGATGTCGGCGCAGCGGCTGGCTTCAACCTCTTGCTCGACCAGTATGAATACTCGTATTCCGATGGTACGCGGGCCGGGAAAACCGGATCTGGACTGCATCTCCACTGTGAATTGGAAAACACCAGTCTCCCTGAAATGGTGCTGCCCCCAATTTCCAAGCGCGTCGGCATTGACGTGAATCCGATCGATCTCTCGCTGCATGACGAACTGGCTTGGATGCGGGCGCTGATATGGCCAGACCAACCCGAGAGAATGGCTCTCTTCGATCAGGCCGTAGCCATTCGCAAACAGCACAAATTGGAAATTTACAAAGCCAGCGGTGCCGATATGCCAAAGCTCATGGCTAGTCGTATGCCACCGGATTTGCATTTGCTAGTTCAGCACTCATTTACGCTCAATCAGTTCACAGTCAATATGCGCGAGGAATTTATGTCCAACCTGGCCGACATTTCTAAAAAACGGCCTGTCTCCTGCGTCGGTATCGAGTGGTTGAGCGGGCCGGCACCCGACATTCGTTTGACGCATTTTTCAGCGGGCCGACCCGTGCTCGAGCGTCAATTGGCCGAATGTCATCCTCACGGCGCGTGGATTAAAAACGGCGATTTCACTTCTACGCTTGCGTAAAGTGGGTGCGGAAAATTCGGTGCACGTGGCGCAGGCCATCGGCTACTGGCCGGAGATGTGGCGGGCGGCCGCGTTGGTCTTTAAAAAAACGGATGGGAATTTCTTTGTACTTTAACTTTTTACTGGCTGCGGCCATCAACATTTCAGATGCCAGTTCCATGCCAGTCGAGCGGAATGACATTTTTTGCAAAGCTTCGCGGCGCACGGCGCGCAGGCCCGAGTTGCTGTCATAGACCGGCATTCCAGTGAGCGTGCGAATCAAGGTCGAAAGCACAGGGGTTCCGAGTCTGCGGTGCAAAACCGGCATTGCCCCTTTTTCTAAACCCGAACCCAGCCGATTGCCCAATACGAAATCGTAACCTTCGTCTACCTGGGCCAACAAATTGGGAATTTCCTCGATGGGATAAGACAGATCGCAATCGAGCATCACCGCCACACTATGGATGGCCGCGCTCAGGCCCGCGCTCACGGCGGCACCGTAGCCCTGCGTTTTGACATGCACCACGCGAGCGCCGAGATTTTTAGCCAGTTCCACGCTGCGGTCGGTGCTGCCATTGTCAGCAACAATGATTTCATAATGCCGTCCCGTGGACTTCATCGTGGTATGCGCGCGCTGCAGACAAGTGCCGAGCGTTTTCTCTTCGTTGAGACAAGGAAACACGACAGAAACGCTGCTCATGGCCGCGGCTCCGGCCAAAGCGGAAGGTTTGCGCCCACACGGCGCTTGGGGATTTTGCTGTCGGCTGAACTCACGCAAGAGTCAGTCTGGCAGGGCTGAGCTGAATCGAAGAGTTGAAAACCAGTTTCGATATTGCCCAGCGGCTTGTCATTACAGCTGTAGCTGCGCTTGATACTGCCATCGGGCTCACGAATAATAATGCTGCGGAAGCCCGAGCTGCACTCCCAACCTTTGAATTGATTGAAGCCAAAAGCGTTGAAGCGCTCGGCCTGATCCATATACCAATTTTTGCCGGCAGAATCTTTGAGTTCGACCTGATACAGCGGCGGCGCAAGGTCCGAACCTGGATTCATCGCGGATTCGTCCTGAACACCCAGCTTATGTTTGGGACGCTGACTGACCTTGCCAGCCTGCGCCAATCGCGATTTGGTATAATCACGCTGCGGCATTCCGTTTTGCAGGCGAGCACGCTGTTCTTCGCTGTAGCCATCGACAACGCGCGTAGCGGTTGGGTTGCTCTGCGGCTTCAATGTGACGTTGATGCCAGCCTCGTGAAAGTACATGGCGTCTTCCCACAGTAGTTCAAAGCGTTCCGGCACCATCACGGCGTTGATGGTGACCTGAATATCGTTTTGCTGCAGAAAGATCAGCTTCTCGAGGAACTTCTCCTTCACCGCGAATTCTTTGTGATAGCTGGCCGTTACCGAAACGCGGCTCAGAGGCCTTGTGGCACTGGCGTATTTTTCGAACCAAGAAATGCCGGGGCTCAAATTGCTCGTCATGTGCACCGACTGATAGTTGCAATTCTCTTGATCGGCGCCATAGGTGCTCAATATTTCCAAGTAGCCGGGATGCATGGTTGGCTCGCCGCCACTAAATGAAAAGTGAAAGGAATTGAACCCGCGTTCGCGCGCCTGGCGCTTGATCTCGGCCAGAGTCTT
Source organism: Pseudobdellovibrionaceae bacterium (assembly GCA_043782715.1). GTDB lineage: Bacteria > Bdellovibrionota > Bdellovibrionia > Bdellovibrionales > UBA1609 > JALHOQ01. The sequence goes on from JAYWAE010000154.1 coordinate 4,338, forward strand.
CAGCACGAGCTCGGTTGGGCGATGATCCTTTTTATCCGAACGTGCATATGGCCAACAGTACGAGCAGCGATAGTTGCAGAACCGCCCCAATAGCCAGCTGACGGCAAACAAGTCGCGGTACAGCAGCGTGCGCTGCCCGACACGAACGATGTCTGAAAAAGGAATTTCATCGAACCGGTAATCCGACCAAACTGATTTTGACTTTGGCATCTCCAATTTGAGTATCATTATTGTATTGCAATTCAAGGCGAATTCTTCACAGAATTACACCCAAATGGATTCGCCTAGCCCGACTTTCTGCATCCTGCCCTGGATTCACTTGTCCACGAGACCCAATGGACACCTGCGCCTTTGCTGTACGGCCAACGCTTCGAGCGCGGGCGCGACCAACGACAAAGTGTACGGTGGAGAAGTCGGAATTCTCAAGAACGACAATGGCAAACCTGCGAACCTGAATCATACCGACTTGTTGACCGCCTGGAACAATGACTACATGAAGGGCGTGCGCCGGCAGATGCTCAAAGGTGAAATGCCGCCCTCGTGCTCGAAATGCTTCAAAGAAGAAGGGGCCGGCCACCGTTCCAAACGCAATTGGGAGACGGAGTACTGGAGTAAACGCGTGAACGTGCCAGAACTCATCGAGCAGACCAAGGCCGATGGCTCAGTCGCACCGCGCATTGCGTACATGGATTTGCGCCTCGGCAGCAAGTGCAACCTCAAATGCATTATGTGCTCGCCGCACGACAGTTCAATGTGGGTTGGCGATTGGAAAAAGCTCTTCCCGCAGATTCAAAATCCGTCGCTCAAGCAAATCAACGAGTGGCCGAATAACGGCAAAATCGACGGCGCTTCCTACGACTGGCACAAGAGCAATCCACATTTCTGGGAGCAGCTCTACCAACAGCTGCCGCATCTCGAACAGCTCTACTTCGCCGGCGGCGAACCCTTGATTATGGATGAGCATTATGAGCTTCTGGAAGAATGCATTCGGCGCGGTGAAGCCCATCACATCGAGCTGCGCTACAATTCGAATGGGCTCGTATTGCCAGAGAAACTCTTCGCGCTCTGGGACCAGTTCAAACGCGTGCGTTTTCATTTCAGTTTGGATTCCATCGGCGAGATGAACCACTACATCCGCTACCCCGCAGACTGGGCTACGGTGCAAACTAATTTGCGCCGGTTGGACGAGACTTCCGACAAAGTCGAAGTTACGCTCGCGTGCGCGGTACAGGCGTTAAATATATTCTATATACCAGAGTTCATCGAATGGAAACTCGAGCAGAAATTCAAAAAGATCAACCCTTGGCCCTTGGGCGCGGGCTTGGTCAACTTTCACTTCGTCTACCACCCAGCCAATTTGAACGTGAAGGTTCTCCCCGCTTGGTTCAAAGACGAAGTCGACAACAAGTTCGAAACGTATATTGCTTCGCTCGAACGCCGCTTCGCCTCAA
>JAYWAE010000155.1:0-2181 GCA_043782715.1 Pseudobdellovibrionaceae bacterium
CTCTCAGGATACTGGCTGAGCGATTCGTAGACGTCTTCGAGTGAACTGGCTTTCCAAAATTTTTCTTCGAAGGGCACGTTGCCTTCTTCGACGGCGCGGAACTGTTTGCGCTTTTGCACCATGATGGCCCATGAGATCACCGACATGCCGACGAGAATCATCAGCGTCAGCTGCACCACCGGACTGGCGCTCGCAATGGCGTGCCAGGCGTTGATGTTGGTGGCGACTTGAACGTTGTCGGCATGGGCGAGGTCAGCGAGTGAAACGAGAGAAGCGGCTATATGTGACATACTGCATTTAAGGCTAAGAGCGACTCGCGAAAATGTCCAGGCTCTATTGGGGAATGGAGGACATTATTCCCTGAATGCCGACTTGCGGTGGCGGAGCGGCGGACTCTAGCCCGCTCTTATGCCAGATGATGCGTTTTTGCCGCCTCTGCAGCTCCGTCGCTCCGCGCGCATCGAGATGAAAATTCTTGCTGAAGTCGACGACGACAAAATCCGGCCAGAAGTCCATGGCCGTTTCAATCCACAGACTTTCGAACATTTGAAAGCGCAGCAGGCTCGCGCTGTCGGCGGCGAACAGCATTTCAGGCGCCTTTTTGCGCATGAAAATGCCTACTTTTTGAGAGTCCGACATGATCGCGAAGTGGCGGGTAGGTTCAAGCGCCTGCAGGTCCTTCACTAGGTCATCGAGCCCCCAGGTGTCGTGTGCCTGCACCCGGATCAGCCAATCGGGATGATCGGTTTTTTCAATGAACGCCGCTAGCGGCAACTTTCCGCCGCGGCAAATAAACCATTTCTGCGCCGTCTGGTCGCGATATGCGGGGATACTCCCGATCGATCCCGCGAGAAACTCGATTTTTCTCGTTTGCGCAGCGGAGCAAAGCTCGTCTTCAGCAGGTGCAAAGATCTTCCAGTCCGCCATTTCAAACCACGGATGGGGCGGGGCTTTAAACACCTGTTGGTAGCCCAACCAGCGTACGAAAACTACGGCAAAAACCGCCACAATTAGCGCACCCACAGTAATTGCGATCAATTTTACGAAAGCCTGGAGCATAAGCTAAGTGTCCAATTCAATTTGGAATGCGTTAAAAACTGCTTCTTGAGAGGAAAGCTTTAACTAAGGGGAAAAAGAGCGTATATAAGGGACTTATAACTTGCTTCCCGGGTTGCTTTCATTTAGCTCATGAGGATCTAACATGCAGCGATTGAATAGGAAAGTTGAATACGCGTTGATGGCGCTCAAGGTGATCGCACATAAACGCCCTGGTGAACTGACGTCGGCGAAGGACATCGTCGATATTTGCGGCAGCCCGTTCGATGCCACCGCGCGCGTTTTGCAGCAAATGGCGCAGCGGGGAATTCTGCGTTCCGAACAAGGCGCTCACGGTGGCTACCTCTTGCTGCGCGATCTCGCAAAACTCTCATTTCACGATTTGAACGAAATCATTCTCGGCCCCGTCGCGGCGGCGAAGTGCCTACATGGTGAAGACGCGTGTGATCTCAAGGCGAAGTGCAACATCGTCACGCCGGTGACTCTATTCAATCGCAAACTCGGCGAATTTTATCAGAGCTTGAGTGTGGGCGAATTGTTGCGCGTGCGCGAATTTCCGCCCGAAGTGAGTGAGGCTCGGGTATGACGGGCTTGAAGAGCGAATACAAACACGGCTTTGTCACCGACGTCGAGGCGGAAACCATCCGCAAAGGTCTGAATGAGGACGTGGTCCGCTTGATTTCGGCCAAGAAGCAAGAGCCCGAATGGTTGCTGGAGTACCGGCTGAAGGCTTATCGCCATTGGCTGACGATGACCGAGCCCCATTGGGCACGTGCGGACTATAAACCGATCAACTACCAAGATATTTTCTATTACTCGGCGCCAAAGTCGGTGAAAGAAAAACCCAAGACGCTCGATCAACTTGACCCCGAACTGTTGAAGACATTTGAGCGCCTAGGCATTCCGCTGACCGAGCAGAAGCGCATCTCGGGCGTGGCTATCGATGTGGTCTTCGACTCCGTGTCGCTAGGTACCACGCACAAAGAAGCTTTGGAAAAAGTGGGTGTGGTGTTCTGTTCGATTTCCGAAGCGGTGAAGACGCATCCTGAACTGGTGCGCAAATTTCTCGGCACCGTCGTTCCACACACCGACAATTTTTTCGCCGCGCTCAATGCGGCGGTCTTC
>JAYWAE010000156.1:0-5764 GCA_043782715.1 Pseudobdellovibrionaceae bacterium
TTTGGCTTCGAATGCCCAATCTGTTTTGCCTCGGGAATTTTCCATCCATGAGAGTGGCAAACCTCGGGCGTCCGCGCCCGAGGTTCCGTAATCTTGGGGGCAAATATTTTTTGAGTGAGAGAAGAACAGGAATAGGAACAGGAATATGTGCATCCGGAGACTTAGGTAACAGACTAGTAAGGGGAAATAGGTGACATTTTGGCCAAGGGGCAACGGTGACACCATTCAAGAATAAGAATAAGAATTGGAATTGGAATTGGAATTGGAATTGGAATCAAAACAACACTAGCTGTGGCTATAAAAGCAAGAATAGGACCTATAAAACAGTCACAACAATAACGTCTCGAAAATAAGACCTATTCCCATCCCAGAGTCGCTCCTCCTACTCCGCTTGCGCTTATGCAGCTCGCTGTTCCTTCTACTCTCCATCTATTACTTCTTCCGATCAAAAAATTTGACTTCAATTTAACGGAACCCCGGCCTGGATGGCCGGGGTTTGCCACTCTCATGGACGGATGATTTTGGCTGTGGAGATGATGGGGCTATCGGAGGCCGAGGTCATGCACCGCCGCTGAAGTCTCATTTGTGCATAGGTGAGACTAAGCGCAGAAAAGCTTCAAACCGACGCAGGCCCTATAGCGTACCTAACGTTTTTCAGCCGTCCGCTCGGACTCATCACGCTTTCTTTTTAAATAGATGTTCGACGAAAAGCTTTCGCTCGCGTTCCAGATCGGCGAGGTCTTCGGGATTTTCGAGTTTGCGCAGTTCGCGCACTTTCTCTTGCACGTCTTTGACTGTAAATCCGGCTTGCTGGGGCGGTTGCTCTTGCAAAAATTTTTTGTAGCGCTCGCTGCGCTCTTCACTTGGGATGGTCGAGGCTTTGAGATCACCGGAAGGGTTGGCCGGGGCGGTTCCGCGCTCCAGTGTGGGCTCGTCGTTTTCAGAAAAATTGCCGGCCGCCTTGACGCGCTTTTGCAGAACGGGCTCGTCCGGGTCGTCACCCGATCCTAAGTCGCGCTCGCCTTTCGCGCTCAGGTCACCCTTGGCGGCCAGACGCTGAAACTTATCCTGCAAAACTTGTTTGTTTAGCCCGCATACCTCGCCGATCATATTGAGCAGGTCGGTTGCCGCCACCGGGCTGTCGAGCCACCCGGAGACGAGATCATCCTGCTCATGCACCATACCCGGATTGCGCAGGAGAATCGCACGCGGCACTCCCCTTGCGCGCCGCAGATTCTTGTTCATTTCATGGCCGTTCACCCGTTTGCCGAATGCGGTCATGACCAATAGATCGGGATTCATGCGTAAAACGGCGTCTGGAAATGAACGCGGATTTTGAATGGCATCGACATCAAAGCCGATCTTCTTCAGAACGGTCTGAAGAAACATCAGCTCACCGTAATCTTCGAGTACCATTAAGACGCGCAACATGCTGAATTCAGTATGACTTCCGCACTGGACTGGGTCAACTCGACTGGACATGGGGCGGATTACGTCCTATAAGCTAGTGAACCTCCCATAAAGGAACTAGGACATGGCTGACACCCTCAAGACGCGAGTCGAAACCGTTGAACTGCCCAAGCGCCGCTTTGAAGTCGATGGCGGGCGTACCAAAGTCGCTGCCGGCGACGGCCTGCCGCTGATGCTGATTTCTGGACCCTGCGTGATTGATTCTAAAGAATTGGTATTCGAGGCCGCCAAACGGCTGGTTGAAATTAGCCAGCGTGTCGGCATTCCTTTGATTTTCAAATCGTCGTATGAAAAAGACAATCGCGGCAGCGAGAAAAACTGGCGCGGCCCGATGGCGAATGAAGGTTTGAAAATTCTCAAAGCCGTACGCGAAGAATTCGGCTGCCCCGTACTCACCGACATTCATCGCCACGAAGACATTCAAATGGTCGCCGATCACGTCGACGTTTTGCAAATCCCCGCCTACTTGTGCCAGCAGACTTCGTTGGTCCTCGCCTGCGGCGAAACCGGCAAAGCCATCAACGTCAAGAAGGGGCAATTCCTGGCGCCTGAAACTATGGACAGCGCGGTCAGCAAACTTCGATCGACCGGCAACAAAAACGTTTTGCTCACTGAACGCGGAGCTTGCTTCGGCTACAACCGCCTGGTCGCCGACATGCGCTCGGTGCCGGTGATGCAGCAACTTGGCGCTCCGGTTTGCTTCGATGCCACTCACGTCGTGCGCCTGTACGGAATCTCGAGCGCCGATCCGGCCGGCGGTGAACCGCGTTTTGTGCCGCATCTCACTCTGGCTGCCGTCGCGGCCGGTGCCGATGCACTTTTCCTGGAAGCGCATCCGCGCCCGATGACCGCCAAATGTGATGCTGCTTCGCAATTGCTAATGGACAATATTGAGCCGCTACTCAAAATGGCCATCGCGATTCGCAAAGCGATCGGCACGCCTGAGAACGTCGGCACTTACAACGCCCGCCACCTTTAGAACGGAACAACAGCTTTGCGCGGGCTGCAATCCATACGTTACATCTTTTTCGAAACACTCCCCGCCTTTCTCATGGGCGTGGTGGTGTTTTCGAGCATTCTGCTGATGTTTCAGGCGCTGCGCCTGACGGATTTTGTGCTCGGCCATGGAGTCGCGTTGCACGTCATCGGCGAAATCATGCTCTATCTCACGGTCAGCTTTCTCCCCATCATCATTCCCATGAGCCTTTTGTTCAGCGTGCTCCTGACTTACAACCGCCTGTCGAACGATTCTGAAATCGTGGCGCTCAAGTCGCTCGGACTCGGCATGGGGACGTTGACTTTTCCAGCGCTGCTTTTGGCCGGCGCTGCGACTTTGATGTCGGCGCAGACTTCGTTTTATTTGGGCCCTTGGGGCAACCGGAAGTTTGAAGTGCTGACGCACGAACTAGGACGGCAAAAGGTCACGGCCACGCTCAAAGAGGGCGTTTTTTCAGAAGGTTTTTTTGATTTGGTGATTTACGCCAACAAAGTCGACTCTAAACAAGGCTTGCTTCATGATGTCTTTATTTACGATGAGCGCGACGCAAAAGCGCCTGTAACCATTATCGCCAAGACCGGAAATTTGATCCAAGAGACCAAAGCGACGGGACAATCGGCGCTGCTCCGGCTCGGCAACGGCAATATTCATCGCACGCATCAAAATACCTACACGAAGGTGGACTTTTCCACCTATGACATCAATCTCTTTGACCCGTATGAATTTTCCGAGCGCGCGAAATCGCCGCAGTCGATGACCATTGATGATTTGTCCACCGAACTCAAGCGCGGCAATTTAGAAGAACACGAGCGCCGCAAACTCGAAGTCGAGTACCATCAGCGCTGGACGCTGTCTTTTGCCTGCATCATCTTTGGGTTGCTCGGCGTGGGGCTAGGGACCGTGACCAACAAGCGCTCCTCGCGCGGCGGAGGTTTTGTGCTTTGCTTGGCCTTGCTAATCGCCTATTGGGTGGCCTACATCGCCGCCAACAACGTCGCGCAAAATGGCTGGTTACCAGCATCGCTCAGCATGTGGATGGTGAATGGCCTCTTCCTATTGATCGCTCTGCAATCTTTGCGTCGAACCTGGGCGTGAAATCCGGCTCCAAAACATCGCGAGATCACGGTGATCGCGTAAAAGAGTGGCGTTGTTCATCAGTAAATCTAAATTGCCCTGTCCCTGGGTCGCCAGCGGCGAAACCGGCAACGTGCACAAATCCCGGCCTTCTTCGCCCGCGCATTTCGCGGTAATGAGCGAGCCACTGCGCCGATTGGCCTCAGCCACGAAACAGCCGCGCCCGAGACCCGCAATCCAGCGGTTGCGTAGATGAAAAAAACTTTTTCGCATGGGCTCATAGAGCGAACAGGTGCTGAGTGTGCAGCCACCGCGCTCGCGAATCCTCTGCCACAGCGGCTCCGCACCGGATGGATAGGGATTGAGCAAGCCCGACGGCAAAACCGCAATCGTGGGCCGGCCGGAGTCCGCGCATAGGCGATGGCTCCATTGATCTACGCCGCGCGCGCCTCCCGAGACGACTCCGGCCCGATGGCCGCGCAGAAATTCGGAAAGCTCACGCTGCATCCACAGTATGGTGTCGGTCGCCGGTGTACGGCTGCCCACCACGGAGAGAAACTCGTGGGTGCGCCAACAGGGCTCGCCCAGGTAACTAAAAACCATTGGCTTTAAGCTCATCCCGCGCCAACTCTCCGGATAGTCGGCGTGGCCGAGACACGACCAGCGGATGCCATGGTGTTCGCTGAGAATCAAAATCTCATAGGCGCGGTCGGGCCAGTCGCGATTGGATTCGACGAAGCGGCAGGCGGCCGGCGAAATCAACGCCGACTCGACCGCCGATACGGATTCGCAATCGAACCCGCCTTCGAGCAGGCAGTCGACGTCGCGTGGCTCGAGCTCCAACCCCAGGGGCATATGTAAGAAGAGAGCGAGCCGCATGTCCATTCCAACCCAAGGTGCAAACTTAGGGACGCGCATGCGGGTCAATCAACCATATCGGCCCGAGAGCCGTGGTTCGCTATTCGGGCAAGGTCAAATCATCGCCGGAAGATTTGGAAGTGTCTTCGGGTGGCAGCTCGAGATCGCTTGCTGAATCCGCGGGAAGGACATCACCACCACTGCCGCGCTTCGGCGCGCGCTCTTGTGCCCGGTCACCCTGCAAAATACCGTCAACCGAAGATAGAATCACACCGGTCGCGCACATACTGTCGACGCGTACAATCTTCACGTTACCCGTCGACACGCCGGAAAAGCTAACCGGCGTACGGTTGTCGCGAATCGAGCGGTCCGTATGCACATCCATGATTTGGCCGACGGCCAGACCCTCGGCGGAGCCGCGGTTCAAAAACACGATGTCACCCGGCCCGTACAGCGCGCTCGAGTGGTGCTTAGTTGAGCCGACGATTTGCGCTTTGGCCGGTGCGCTCGGGCCGCTGGGCCGTAGGTCCACGAACTCGACTTGCCCCTGAATCAACACGGCATTGGTCAGGGTCAAATTCGTGGCGTGAATCATCAAGGCCCGGAAGACTTCGAATTTCTCATAGTCGGAGGAGTTTTTGAATTTGGCCTCGGCCAGTTCAACGACTTTTAAATCGCCATAGACTTCGATGAAGTGCGCTTTCAGTCCTGCCTCAACCTGCTCGTTCAAGCGGCGGAGCGGGCCGTTGTCTTGCACGACTAAGAGAGTTTGGCCGACGTGCCCGAGTCCCTTTTTTAATTTCACGTAGACGTACTGGTTGGAAACCGGGAGGCCGGACTCGCGCTCGGTTTCTAGAAACTGCCCGTACGGTTCGACCGGCTGATCTTGTACGTAACCGTTCAAGATCATGCGGTCGGGCACGCGCATATTCTGCGCGCGCAGGTTGCTGTCGTCGACTTTGAGAATGTCGGTGGTACGGCGGTAGACTTCTTGCCAAGCCGGAAAGCTCTTGGGAATGCCGATGAAAGGGCGCGGGGGAATCTCGGGCGGTGGCACTTCGACGACGGCACCGCCTTCCCCGTGAGCGGCCGTGAGCTCAAGCCCACTGTCGCCCTCTTCGGAGAAGCGGAAAGCGGGCAACTGATCTTCGGAGCCCAACTGCAACTCGAGCCGGTGCCCCGGCCGCACCAAATGCGGATTGGTAATGCCCGGGTTCTGTGCCCAAACCTTTGGCCAATAGTTGCCATCGCCATAGAGCATCTGGCTCAAACCCCAAAGGTTTTCACCGCGCTGAAGCTTGTAGTTTTCAATCCAGCCATCGCTCGGCTCAGCCGCCTGTGGCTCAACACCATAGCGATACGCCC
>JAYWAE010000157.1:0-2176 GCA_043782715.1 Pseudobdellovibrionaceae bacterium
CGCCCTGCACCGTAATCTCGATGCCTATGCCCCCAAACTCCCCGCTGGTTTCGGTTTCGAACTCACGGTAAATATCTGGCGGTAGGAAGTTGGTGTGCGGATCGAGTTCGCGCAACATGCCTTTGATGCCACCGTAGATCAGCTTTTTGGTGTCGACTTCTTCGACGTAGTATTGCTGCACGAGATTGAGTACTTTGGCGAAGAGTTGCAGCTCTTGATAGCGTTCTTCGGCGATGGCTTTACCACTCCCGGTCGTGAAGAGTGCGAAAACGGCACAGAGGGTGAGACTCACGACTATGGTCCAGGGGTTGCGTAAGAATCTCATGCACTCTCCGTGTCTTGCTCAGGCGCCCTTAGGCGCCGTCGTTGTTCCATAGGTCCGCCGTCTTTATCAATGATTCCTTGATCCAGGGCCGAGGGTCAATGGCATCCGTGAAATGGCGAATTTCGAAGTAAAGTCCTGGTCCAAAGAGCGGCGATCCCTCTCCCGAGAGCGCGATGACTTCGCCCTCTCGAACCATGGAACCCTCGCGCACCTTGAGTTTCCCGGCGAAGGCATACACTGAGTAATAATTGTCACCGTGATCCACGATCACCGCCCGGCCATAGCCTGGGAGTGGGTTGGCGAATGCGACGCGGCCGCGGAAGATCGCGCGCACTTCGGTGCGGGCCGTGCCATAAAATAAGCCTTTGTGCGTGAGGCGAAAGCGGAACTGTGGATCCACATAGGTTCCATATTCGCGCGTGGCACGTGCTTCGACCGGTGGGCGCATTGCCCCTTTGCGTTCGAAGAAAGCATACTCAAGCGCGCCCTCTCCTGTCTTTTCGCGCAAGCCTTTTAGCTCCGAGATTTTGAGGTCTTTGGATTTCTTGAGATCGCTCAAGAAGCGGGCCTTCTCGCGCATCTGGGCACCGAGCTCTTTTTCTTGTTCATTCGCCTGCTTTTGCATCAACGCTAAGTGCGTGACTTGCTCTTTGAGCTGCGCGCGTTTGTGTTTGAGTTCTTCGAGATCGCTCAAGTAGGACTTCAGACGGCGATGGTCGCTGTCGGCCATGCGGCTCAAGTAGCGGTGATTGCGATCGAGTTCCACGGGTGTCTGTGCCGAGAACAGCCAGTGGAATCCGGTGTTGTCGCGCTCTTGGTAGAGCTGACGGAGGCGTTTGTTGAGCATGTCCTTTTGTTCGTCCTTGCGCTGCTCGAGGCGCTGCACGTCTTGCACGGTCGTGCGCACGGTGGCCTCCTGATGCAAAAGCTTTTGGTTCAGCTGCTCTTGCCGGCGGGCAATGTCTTTTACTTTCTTGTTGATGAGGAAGAGATGTGAGAGCGCCTCACGCTGACGGCGCTCGTCCTCGGATATTCCGGCACGAGTGGTTTCGATCCGCCCTTGTACGTCGCCTTTTGCGTCGGGCGCGGCGACTTGGGCATGAGCGGCTTGCAATGCGAATATCAGCGCGAGCATGTCAGCTGACCGCGGCCCAGCCGGTGTTGAGCTTGCGCACGCAATTCCAAGCGCCGAGCGCGCCGAAGCCGATACCGGTGAGCAAGTTGGCGGCGACGTACCAGCCTTGAATTGGCGGAATTTGCTGAAAGGCGATCCAGAAGCTCCACTTTTCGGCGAGCCAAAGTAGCAGCACCGAATGCAGAGCGAAACTCAGTACGAGCGAAAGCAATGAGGCCAGAGCGCCCAGCACGATCCCTTCCACTAAGAAGGGCATGCGGATAAACCTTTGGGTAGCGCCGACCAATTCGAGCACCGCGATTTCATCACGCCTTTGCATGAACGAGAGACGGATGCAGTTGCCGACGATCAAGAGACCGACACTTAAACTCAAAATCCAAATTAAACCGACCAGGCCGCGGATGCTACGCAGGAAGCGCGAAAAGTTCTCGACCCAGCCTTGGCCGTAAAACACGTCTTCGACCCATTCAAAGCCCTTGAACTGCGCACTCCATCCTTGCAGCGAAGCCAGCCGGTCCGCTATGGGAATTTTTTCGGATAAGCGCAGTTCAAAGCTGGCTGGGATGGGCGAGGTCCATTTGGGATCGGTAAGCAGTTCGAGCGAGTCGGGCCCGAGCGCCGTCAGAAATTTTTTGGTCGCATCGGTCTTCGATACAAAATTAATCTGGTCGAAGTCGCCGCTTTCTTCCAAGCGCTGCTTGAGTTTTCCTATACCG
>JAYWAE010000158.1:0-5746 GCA_043782715.1 Pseudobdellovibrionaceae bacterium
TGGCAGGAGTCTCAAGGCCGTGGTCAAGAGCGTTGCGCGTGATATGCAGAAAGCAATCCTCGATAGCGCTCATTTGCAGGTCGTCGGCTAGAGCGTCCCCATGAATGTCGAGGTCCACTTTTTTGCTAAGCTCACGCGAAATGTCATCGGCCATTTTGGCAGAGCGTTGGGCAGCACTACGAACCGACCTGAACGCAAGACGCCGAAGCGCGAACTTAATTTTGGAAAGGTCGCCCTCAGACAACCTAGTACTGACTGAGTCGACGACGGTTTTCAAGTGGCCAATTGCCAGTTCACTAGTCTCTTGCCGATCCTGCTCAACTTCCCGCCCCCCATAGACTCGCTCAAATTGTCGCAAATAAACTTCGTGCGCGACTCTGATGGCTTCAATCTCGGGCAAGATGATCGCAGAGTCTGGAGCCAAAACGGATTCGGACTTATGAACTTGTTCAACGAGAAATTTAAGATGATACATTCGTGCATTGCCCTTCAACGAATGTAAGTCTCTGAGAATTTCCACATAGTCGATTTTGTCTGAATGGCTGGCACCAAGCCGGCACTTCTCAATCGCTTGTGCAGCTTTTGTAAGAAATTGAGCAAGATCATTGCGATCGTTACCCAGAATTTCTTGAATAATCTGGGACTCAATCTTGCGCGCGTTAACCTCCGCTTCCAATGCCTCAAGAGTTGTGACATCTTCGGCCACAAAAAGTATGCGCTCGAGCAAGCCTTGGTCATTCCAAATTGGCGATGGCTGAATTTTGAGCGTCTTTTTTTCAGTTTTGTCCTGCGCCGGATTGCGGCCGCCAATCTCAATTTTGCGCGGGAGATTGTCCGCCATTAAATCCCACTGCAATTCATCTTCGCCAAAAACAGTTGAGAAAACAGTCTGCACTAAATCGTTTCTCTGCTTCTCCTCAGGATCTTCAAACAGAACCTCAAAAACATTTTTGCCGACAATTTCTTTCTCGAACACACTCGTCGAATAAAGTGATGCCGGCTCGACGATCAGAAGGTCACTTGAGACGGAAAATAACGCCTGTCTCATGCTATCGACCATAATTTTGACCTTTTTTGCTTCCGTCGCTACCGCCGCCTGGACATTGAACTCATGTTGCAATTTTATTTTTTCAACTTCGACTTGATTCATCCGAGCTAGCTGAAAGACGACCGCAATTTGATTCGCCAGGGTTGAAAATAAGTCGATATCGGTGTCATTAAACAATCCTTTGGTCAGGCTGCTGTCTAGATAAACAACTCCCAGCATTTTGCCCTTCTGCACTAGCGGCACGGCCATAATGCTTCTCAGGTTATGCAGAACTGCGCTTTCCGAAGTCAGCGCTTCCCCCTCGTCGGTACCAGTCACCACGACCGGCTTTTGATCGAGAAAGACTTTTTTAACAACTGTAGAGCTAAAACCGCCGATTTTTTCAATGTCGAGGCCTTGGGCACTTTTTCCGGCTGCGGTCTGAATCTCTTGGGTATCTTCGTTTTGCACAAAGATAAAACCCCTCTCCGCCGCGAACAATTTTACGATTTGGCTCAAAACTGATTTTGCCTGCTCTGTGGGGTCAACTGAAACCACAAAAGCTGAAGTGACATCCAAAAGAATCTCGATCAAACGCATATCTTTCACGTCGTGCCCCGTGGCCGAGTGAACAGTCGTACCCCTAGTGCGATTCAAAGACGGAGCTAAGCCCCGGCTTGGCGTTGAATCCACACGAGTTCTCTGGATCGTGGCCTCTCGTGCGTCATCAGAACTGGAATCTCCGAAGCTGCTTTGGAAGAGCTGCTGAACATCCATATTTTTGTTAAATTCGCTCTTGAGGTTCGCCAGTCGAACCTGCCATTTTTCCTTTTGCGCCAGGCTGGCAGCTAGAATCACGCAATTTTTGGCCACCTCCAAATTGCCCTTCGCTAGGTTCATTTTTGCGCGATCACAATAAACATCAAAAAGTACATGCAAGTTTCCTGACTTGCCTCCGACCAATTCGGCCTTCCGATAATAAAAGTCTGCAAGCCAGCCAAGCCCCAGAGCGCGATAAAAAGCGCCCTGCAAAAAATAATAATCGGCTCTATAGACGGGGCTATAGATGGAAAGAAACATTTTCCTCAGCATTTGGGTGAGATCAAGGCGGCTGCTAAACTGTTCGTCAATATTGGACGCGTTTTCGAATTCGTAAAGCCTAATGATGCCTAGTTGTCCCATAATGCGCTTGGTACCAGGATCCGCGAACCGGCCACCCACTCGCTGCCACCAACAGGTGACGATCTCATCTGTGGATTTGCCTAGTTCATGAGTCATACGCCGAAGCATCAGTTCGTTCTGCATCACTTGGCGGAGCAAAAATGGGCAATAACGCAATTTGTTTGTCGACTTAAGTGCCGCCTCGCGGACTGTCTGCGATTCCATATTGCGCCCGACGATGGCAAGATTCTGCCAAAGATAATTTTGCGCCATGGCGACGATAGTCGGCGGCACCGCCATGTCCTGCGTCTCAGCGGCTGAAATAATAAATTTGTATATATCGACAGCTTCACTATGGCGGCCGGACCAATCCACGGCCCATGCCAACTGCACCAAAAATCGGGCAAGCTCGAGGGGAGCAAGGTATTTGTGAAATAGGTCCCTCTTTTCGAGATACTCTTTCTGATAGTCCTTGATAATTCCAAGATAGTAAAAGCCGATCAATTTTCTCATTTCATACCAGGCTAAAACAGTTGGATCGTTGAGAACCTCTGTCCACTTTTTTGCTTTTTCAAAATATGCCACACTTAAATCTTTGAGACCGAAAGCCGCATAGATGAAACCCACACCGGCATAGCCAATGGCGCGATCCCTGGCACTTCCGGTTAGCTGCCCCATGACCAGGAGGCGAAGCGAAACAAAGTAAAAATCAACAGGGTTTCCACGAAACTGAGAGAGCATCTGAGCATCGCGGTACATATTTGAAACCCTTGCTGGCTCGACACCCTCGACTGAAATATAACGAGCGGCCGAAATTCGCAGCGGAATAAATTCCAGAAAAGTAGAGACAAACCACATCCAAATTATCTGCAAAACCTTCCAATGGATGTAGAGTGGGTAGGGATTTTTAATAAGGGTGCAGGCGTGCTTGAAGGTTTCCCAACCTTCGACGAGGGTGCAACGATTCGTCAGGATCCACACTTTGAGGGCATACGCGTGGGCGAGTTCCGCCTTGGACTTCGCGTTCGCAATGCAAAGGTCCACGCACTCTGCCGCCATCTGCTCGTCACCCATCATGGTGGCACAAATCGATAGGTTCGCGGCAAAGCTGAGTTTGGTCTCCTCACTCCCGGAATCGGCGAGAAGGCCGAAAGAAAATTTATAATAGGCGTAGGCCTCGCGGTAGGCATAATTTGATTTTGCTAGATTGCCGGCTTCAATATGCGCCACAACCGTCACATCAAGGTTATTTTCGACGTGGCCTTTTGCTAAAAGCCTCGCCAAAATAAAAATTTCCTCGGCGCTCTTGTCATTTTTTTGGGCATAGAAAGCTGCCAAGCGGTCACACAAGTCTTGAGTCGACGCCGGATTTAAGGACGCAACCAGCGATTCGGGGATTTTGTCATGGATAAATTTCCATTTAAGCGAGCTCTGCTTCTCGATCAGTCCCAAGCGCAAGCAACTACTGACGAGTTCTTCCAGCGCCGTCGTACTGATACCCACGATCGCCGCGATATCGTCGGGCTTGAAGGTATTGCCGTAAAGAGCCGCGTGCTGAAGAAATTCTTTGGCTGATTGTGAGACTGAATCGATCCGTTTGACAATGAGTTGAAAGACATCGCCGGCGAGCACAATGTTGTCGAGACTTGTCACATCAAGCGACCAGTGGCCGGATTTAAATTTTAAAAATCCTTGCTCAATTCCTGAGCGCAAGTATTCAATCGCGATAAATGGGATGCCCCGGGATCGCTCATGAATCGTACTCACGATCTCAGTCAATGCGTCTTTCGCATTCAAAAACTCGCCGACCAATTTTGCCATTTGCGGTTTGTCAAAGGCCGCTACGAATAAAGTCTTGAGCACGTGATCGCTAAGATTGCGCTGGATTTCGCCGACAGCCATCTGGCTTTCGTGGTCGTCACGGGCCGTTCCCAATAGGAGAAATTTTTCTTGGCGCGAGTTGCGCAACATGGCTTGAAAGAGCTGCAATGACGCTTTGTCGAGCCATTGAACATCATCAACAAAAAAGATGGCCGAACCCCATTGGCTCATCAGACGGAGGAAAAAATCGGCCACATTGTTGAAGAACAGTTCTCGGTCACCGTCGGAATTGTCCGATTCTTTGGCGGCCTCCGTGCGTCCAAAAACTCCTTCGAGACTCTTGGAGACAGCTAGTAATTGTCTTTCAAATCCGGAACCGGCCTCACGGATCATTTCCAATTGCTGGTTCTTCTCAGGCTCGGGTAGCGCCTTAATTTCTTCCATGAGTGAGTCAAGAGCTTCGCGAATCGGTCCAAAGGGTAACTCTTTGTCAAAAAACTGGCATTTTGCCCTGAGCACAACCTTGTTTTTGTCACCAATGTCGTCCATGAATTCTGTGCACAACCTTGTCTTGCCGGAACCCGAGGTTCCAGTGACCAGCACCATTCCAGGTTTACCGCCGCTCACCTGGGCCCACGCTTGGGAAAGCGCCTTGGCCTCTTTCTCGCGCCTCACATAGCTAACTTTTGTGGTCAACGTGCCGCGGTCGTTGACCCCTAACTTAACGGTTGCTCCGGCTTTCAATAGATCATTGAATTCTTCAATTTTTCTTAGATCAGAAAGCAACCCTGACACGGACTGGTAGCGATCGTCCGGGTCTTTCGCCAGCATTTTTTTGAGAATGAGACCGTTCGATTCCCATACCTCTGGAATGATTGTGCGTGGGTCGGGAGCGATTTCTGCGGCATGTTTCTGAATGATTTCGGTCACCGTGCCCTGAAAGGGCGGGCTGCCGGTCAAGATATTGTAAAAGGTCGCTCCCAGAGAATAGATGTCGGATCTAAAGTCGACATCTCGGCGCAGAACTTTGGATTGTTCTGGAGACATGAAAAGCGGAGTTCCAACCAATGCCGACTCGGATTTGATCTGTTCAATGTCTCCAACCAAATCCAAGTCAATGAGTTTAGCTCCACCATTGCTTGTTATGAAAATGTTCGACGGCTTAATGTCGCGATGAAGAAGGTTATGTCTATGCAGTTCCCCTAGCGCGTCGGCGACATCCACTATTACCTGAACTGCGACTTCATTGGTTAACTGTTTGCGGGTAGCTAATTCATCTTTAAGGGTTGCCCCTTCCAAGAAATCCATGACAAAGAACGGAAAGCCCTCGAATTCTCCAACATCATAAATTTTTACTAGGTTTCTATGGCTCAATCGCGCGAGGGTTGCGCTTTCTGCTCTGAAGCGGACAAAAGCGTCACTCCCGCTGCTTTTCAACAGCTTGAGAGCATAAGTACTGCCATCACGTTGTACCTTGTAGACAATACCTGAGGCGCCTTGACTGATTTTGCCAAGAACTGAATAATCGTGAATGGTTTTAAGCTCTTTGCCTTCGGACATCTAGAGTTTTATCGGCGCTTGTGGGCCGCGCCTTGATGAGACCTAGGCCCTGATGAGACCTAGGCTAAATTTAGAATTTGAAATCTTACATCATCGGATAGCTAGGTGGAAAACCCAGCAGCAGCCGGCCAAAATTTTCCCGGGAGACATCGAGAGAGTGGTTAGCATGGTTCGCGA
>JAYWAE010000159.1:0-5728 GCA_043782715.1 Pseudobdellovibrionaceae bacterium
GTTTGGCTTTTGAGCTTACGCTTCAGATCTCGCAACGAAAGTTTGACGCTCTGTTTGGGACCTGAAATTTCCAGTGTCTGCGCGCGGGCAGCAATAGTGGCGGCCGCCAAAATCACGGCGCAAAGAAATCTCATCATTCGAACTCCGTTATATAAAAAGAAAATGCAGCAAGCTCGACGTCAGCGACAGGATCACCGCGCCAATAATCGCCGAGAACCAATTGGTGATTTCAAAATCCTTCATAAAGGCGGCACAGAGCCTGAGGATAATGGCATCGATCACAAAGACAAAGAGGCCAAGTGTCAGGATGGTCAGTGGAATCGTCAGCCAAAATAAAATGGGATAGATCAAATAATTGGCTGCGCCGATAACTATTACGGCGACCAACGAAGTGCCAAAGCCACGCAACCTAAAGCCTGGCGTAAGCGCCGCGGTCAAGGCCAGAGCGGCTCCGGAAACAACCCAATGTACGAACAACTGGAACCAATTCATATGCAGCGAAATCTACCCTTGCCGCCTCACACGGGCAACGGGAATCGTGACGAAAAGGCGTTGAATCAGCGGTTTCATGAGGCCCGCCGCAATCACACACACCGTTCCAATCGCGCCCCAAATGACGACATGCTGGCCCACATCCTTTTTGTCCATCCAGCGCCATAGCGCATCGCTGGAAATCGCGATCATGGAGATCATGAAAACGACAATCGTCACTTTATCGTAGAGTGAAATCCGCTTTTTCACGAGTGCTGCCGGACTCTGCCAGTGGTCAAACCGAAGCAGTAGCAGCAAACCCGGAATGGCCATCGGCACGGTCGAGAGAAAAAATGGGCCGTAGCCAAATTTTTCCACCAAATTCCCCGCCTGCGAAGTCAAAATCACTCGGGTCACCGCCGGCAAGCTGGAGAAAAGCGCAAACTGGGTTCCGGTGAATTGCAGGCTCGACATCGACATCATGAATCCGGTGATGGCCGAAGCTCCCATTCCCATCATGAAATTGTCAACGAAGACGATGGCGGCCATAATCGCCGTATTTGCCGTTTCTGCATCCGCGCTCTGCAATTGCGGTAATGCCCAGAACGTGAAACCCACGATCGATTGTGCGATACCAAAAATCCATAGTGAGCGTTTGAGGCCGAACTTCACCATCAAGCCGCCGCCCGTGAGGCCGCCGAATATCGTGGCGACCAAGCCGACATTCTTATTGATCAAGCCGATCACCGTCTTGGAGTAACCGAGGCTCATCAAATAATTCGTCGTCAACGCGGTCGCCATCAGCGTCGAGAGTTTGTAGATCATGATGAACAGAAGGATCTCAAGCGCGCCACTGCGCTGGAAAAGCTCCATGAACGGAAGGGTGACGGTGTCACGCAGGCCTGCATTGGCGGCGCCTCGTTTGACTTTCGGTTCCGGAGATAAAAACAAAACGACCGCTCCCAGAAGGCAAACCGCTGCCATAACCAAATAAACATTTTTCCAGCTCAAATGGCCGTCCGCGAGAATCAATCCGACACTGCCCGAAATCAGCATCCCCAATCGGTAACCCGTGGTTCCAACTCCGGCGCCCGCGCCGTATGCATCCTTGTCGAGAATCTCGGCGCGGTAAGCATCGACGACGATATCGAGCGACGCGCTGAAGAACGCAATGACCAAAGCCACAAGCGCGAAGGAAGTGGTGTCCGTCACAGGACTGATATGCGCCAAGACGGCGACTGCAACCGCCAGGCAGAGTTGGCTCACGATGCCCCAGCCCCGCCGCAATCCGAGAAACGGAAGGGCGTAGCGGTCCAGGAATGGCGCCCAAACGAATTTCAATGAATACGGCAGTCCCACCATGCCGAAGAGCCCAATCGAACCAACACTGAGTTTGGAATCCGTGAGCCAGGCTTGCATGGTGGAACCGGTAAGAGCCAGCGGTAACCCAGAGGCAAACCCAAGGAGCAGAACGACCAGCATGCGTTTATCGGCGAAGACCGAGAGAATCGAATGCTTCTGTGATTTTGCCATTGCCTAAAATTGTAGCGCGTTAGGACTCATTTGCAATCACTTAAAGATCAGGCGGAAGGCGCGCGCGATCTGTTTGTGAAGCGAAGATTCGAGATCGGATTTGCGCTTCACCAAGAACACGTCCGTGGAACACGTACGGCCTTTGTATATAGATGGGCGGCGAGTGAGGCGCAGATCCTCACGCACACGAGAATTATGTAACTCAACCACAAAGGCGGGGAAGTAGCCCGCGCAGCGGCCCTGGCGCACGAGCTCGAGCGCGCTTTCCAACAACGTCACTTGATAACGGATTCTGCGCGGATACGCATCGTCAGGCCAACCATCGAGGCCGCGAATGCGCGAAGGGTTTCCCGTGATCGGGATGACCGGCACGACAAAAGGCAATTCATTTTGCGGAATTCCGCGAAACGCCTCCTTGCCGGTGTACACGCCGATTTCAATGGCACCGATTTTCATGTGCTCCAACTCGGGATGTGGAATCGGCAAGTAGGTGATGCCGACGTCCGCTTGCCGATTGGCAAGTGCCATTTCCAACTCACCAGGTACTACTTCGTGCAAAATAATTTGCTTCTCGTTCCAATCGAGTTTGTTGAGAAACTCGAGTGCGTACGTGGAGAAGACTTCGAACGTCGCCAAGCGCACCTGGTCGCTCGCGGCCGGCCCCGCTTCGATGTCTGAGCGCAGTGTTTCGAAGCCGCGAATCAATTCTTGTGCGCGTTCAGCCAACTGCCGCCCCTGATCGGTGAGCACAATGTTGCGGCCGACGTGAGTGATTAAGGGCACGCCCAGTTCCTCTTGCAGCAGTTTTGTCGACTTAGACAGAGCTGGCGGCGAGACGTTGAGCAGTTCGGCGGCTTTGCGCATGCTACCGGTGCGCGCGATCGTACAAAAGTATTTGAGCTGATTGATATCCATAAGTAATCGATTGGTTACCACACATTACTTTTAATTTTCAATAGCCCGGACTAAATCCAAAGCAAGATGAATGCCTTACAAAGGAGACACTCGATGAAACGCCTAGTTCTCGCAGCTCTGATACTCATGC
This sequence comes from Pseudobdellovibrionaceae bacterium, assembly GCA_043782715.1. Lineage (GTDB taxonomy): Bacteria > Bdellovibrionota > Bdellovibrionia > Bdellovibrionales > UBA1609 > JALHOQ01. Next base: position 3,050 of record JAYWAE010000159.1, read on the forward strand.
AAACGCTTGCCAAAGCAGGCCCGGTGGAAGGGAAGTTCATCGCCCACGAATGGGGCACCTTTACCGCCGTCCAAGGTTCCAACGGCCTTCCAATGGGTGGTATGAGCCACGAAGAAGAAACCCTGCCGTCGTTCGTCGTCGGCCGTGACCCATTTGTCGAACCGCGCGATCCCAACTGCCATTCGGTCAAGGGTATGGACCTTTGCGACGGGAAGTTTTTACGCCCGGGAAAAATTCCAACTTCCGATGTGACCCAAAAGATGGAGACGCCGGTGATCTATTTTCATTCCGACCGCGAACGCGACGTCCAAGTCGGCGTGACTTTTCCGAACGGAATTATTTCGCAATATTATCCGGCCCCAAGTTATTTTGAACCATCTCTTGGACACATCTCAGCACTGCGAGGCGGCTATGCACGCTTCAATGTGAAGCTTGCAATGGGTCCACTTCCCGTTCCCGACGTCCCGGTTACGAGCGTTTACTCCCCCGCTCGCGGCGTGAATTCGAACTACCTCATGAGCTCCAGCGGTCAGAGTGAAAAGTTCATCTTCTATCGCGGCCTGGGCGCGTTCACGACCGACGTGCAAATCGAATCCATCGGCGGCAGTCTCGCGGTTCGCAACAAAGGTACGGACACGGTGTCGGCGGCCTTTCTGCTCGACGTACGCGATGAAGGCAGCGGTTTTGTAGTTCCGCTTGGCTCCATCGCGGCGGGCACGAGCAAAACCGTGCTCAAGGCCGACATAGACAGGCGCAGACAGAAGAGTTTGCCTGCAGATCAATTCTTGCCTGACGTAATGGGGCAGCTGAATCAGGCATTGATTGCAAGTGGCTTGTACAAAGACGAGGCGGAAGCCATGACTAAGACATGGAAGAATAGTTATTTCCGCAGTCCTGGCCTGCGCGTACTCTACGTCCTCGCCCGCAGTGAGACCGACCGCCTGCTGCCGATCCAAATCGACCCGCAACCGCAAGAGCTAGTGCGCACCTTGGTCGGCCGCATCGAAGTGCTCACCGATCTCAACGAAGCTTCGTACTTACGTCAGGTCGAAAACGGCACTTTGCCCCTCGCCGACCTTGGCCGCTTCGCTGAGCCAAAGCTTCGCCGCCTGCAACAGCTGACGAGCGAACCAGCGACGCTACAGAAGATCGAAAATTTGATTCAGCAGATCCGTTAGGATTTGCTGCTTACCCCGGCGCGCCTTGGGTGGTTCCAAGGCGCGTTTTATTTCTTCCGGTCTTTGTTGGAATCGTGGCGGGGCCGGAGTCCTTTCCCCGTCAGCCCCATCGTGCTGGCCTTGAAATTCGTCCATCCATGAGAGTGGCAAACATCCGGCGTCCACGCCGGATGTTCTGTTAAATTAAAAACAAATTTATTGAAGGTCCAAAAACGAAATTGAAATCCTTTTCATGAAGTCGATCCTTTTCCCTTAGCACTTCTCTTTTTATCTCCCGCCTCCCCTCTCTCTAATGAAGAAAAACTCTCCCATGACTACACAATCTCCGGCGTGGACGCCGGAGATTCGCCACTCGCATGGACGGAAAATCGACGCGGCCACACAGATGAGGCATTCGAAGAAAAGTATTCTGCAGGAGAAATTGACCTCCCTAGTAGCGATGGGTATTAAATACGAACGAATGAAAAAATCCCAACAACAAACCTTCAACGGATTCTCCAAGACTAAGGATTGCTTCGGCGGAAGCCTGCTCAAAAACAGCAACGCCAAGACAGCTCGCCCTCTCTCGAGCAAGCTTCCTATTCATTTGGTTTTAAGGTCGGGCCTAAAAGGCAGCGTCTTCTCCATGCACCATCCGCGCTCATTTGAAAAAGTGAATCAGTGCGTTCGCGTTACTGCACGTAAACATGGAATTAAAATTTATGAATACGCCAATGTCGGCAATCACATGCATCTACTTATCAAGCTCAGGTCCGTTCCAGGTTGGAAGCCATTTATTCGCGAACTGACAGGGCGTCTGTCTCAGGTCATTCAGAATCGCAAACCGCAAGCCAAGCACTTGAAATGCTGGGCACAACGCCCTTTTACTCGAATCGTCAGAGGCTGGGGACGCGCTTATCACGCGGTCAAAGATTACGTTTTGCTCAATCAGATGGAGAGTGCCGGCCTTATCTCACGCATGGATCGCAACTCCAGTTGAGCGTTCACCTAAGTGCTGAGGTAGCATCGCGTTGCGGAACCAGTTGCGCAGCCAATAGCACTCACTTAGTCTGTCGAGATGCAAGAGCTCAAGACCGGCGCGATCTACCGACATTACAAAGACAAACTTTATAAAGTTCTGGGTGTCGTTCGCCATAGCGAGACGCTCGAAGAGCTCGTACTTTACGAAGCCCTCTATCACAATCCGAGTAGCAAGCTCTGGGTGCGGCCGAAGGCCATGTTTCTCGAGGACGTTACGGTCGGCGAATACCAAGGCCCTCGCTTCCGCCTGGAGGAATCAAAATGGATGAAGTAAACGGGGTTGATCTCAGTGTGGTCAATTCATTGGGCCTCGACTTCTCACCGACCGCGCTCATCTGTGGATTGCTCTTCGGGGTGATCGGCGTTTATGTTTTCCGCCATGGCAAGAAGACGCTCAATTATTCGCTGATTTTTGTTTCGATCTTAATGATGTGTTACACGGCCTTCATCCATGTCTGGTGGCAGCACTGGACCGTTGGAA
>JAYWAE010000160.1:0-5683 GCA_043782715.1 Pseudobdellovibrionaceae bacterium
TAAGTGCGTTGCAAAAGTATGTACGCGATCAAGGGGTGCCTCTATTGACCGGTGGCTATCGCTACAACGACGCCCACGTTAAACACAACAGTGCGGCTCTGTTTGCGGCCGACGGCAGATTGCTGCAAACCTATGACAAGCATATGCTGATGCCGTTTGGAGAATATTTGCCATTGGAAAATTACTTTCCCATTGTGCGCCAATGGGCACCGAACATTCCCGTCTACGGCAGCGGGAAGGATTTTAATCCCATTGTTCTGCGGGATGCCCGCATGGGGCCCTCGATTTGTTACGAATCGCTCTTTCCCGATCACTATCGTCAGCTGACGAACGCGGGTGCAAATGTCTTCTTCAACATCACCAGCGATGCTTGGTTTGGCAAATCAACAGAGGCTTACATGCACGGCTACGGGGGGCTCGAACGCGCCATTGAATTCCGGCGGCCAATGATTCGAGTCGGTGACACGGGCCTTACGACCGTCGTGCTGGCCGATGGCACCCAGCAGGAGAACCCGCCGATTTGGGAACTGTGGCAATCGGCGATTGATGTCCCATTTATAACAAATCCGCCGCATACGATTTTTGATACCTATGGCCGGTGGTGGCCTTGGTTGACGGCGTTGGTTTGGGCTGGCGTAGCGCTCTATCCTCAACGCGCACCCAAGGCAAAAACCAGGCGCAATCTTAAGTCGCGTTCCACGTCCAAAGCAGCTTAGTATTGAGTCGGTAAACTTGGGATTGAAGCGCGCTCCTGGCGTGACCAAGACCTTCCCGATTTGCTGATCGTACAGTAAGCTGTCATAAAAATTTCGCTAAGAGCAGCGCATTTTTCAATGCCGCGGCCCATCGGTTTTCGCCGTCCTTCGGTCTAGATTATAGCTGGCGTATTGCCTGCCAATGGGGACTTCGTAACAATTAAAAAGCACTCAATTGGGTGTTGATAAACTCTTCCACATGGAGAATGCATGGCAATGAAAAAGACGACGGCAAAAAAGGCAAAGCGTAAGGCCCCGAAAGCCAAAAAATTGAGTGCGGCTAAGCTTAAAAAGCTCAAAGGTGGACAAATGGTCCCGTCGGGCTTCTCTCGCGCGACCTTCAGCCCCACTTTCGGTGATCGTACGCCGAACACTAGTTTTGGGTTTGGCGGTTTCTCTGGCGGCGGTGGCGGCGGTGGTGGCCGTGCAAATCGCAGCCGTTCAGGCCGTTAGATTTTAACCAGGTCATTCAATTTGATATAAACGCCTGTCCGCAAGACAGGCGTTTTTTTATGCTAACCCAGCCATGTGGTATTGAGGACATCCGTTTTACGTTCGAATTTGGGTTTGGTCTGGTTTTCGCCGTAGATATGTTTGGCCAAATACTCGGCATGGTTCTGTGCCGCCGGCTGTTTTGGCTTTACTTGAACTTCCTCGTATTCCTTGAAATACCCCATGCCGGACAAAATCAAATTCCAATTCATGTGCTTGTACATCGAGTGCGCCTCGCCGGCGCGCGTGTAGCGGCGGTGGCGAGCATCGAGAAGGATTTCAGCAAGGCGATCGGGCACTTCCCCTCGGTACTTCAAGTCCTTCCAATAGGGGCTATCCTCGCGCTCCGTCAAAATATAATGCGCGACGATGAAATCGCGCGTGGAATCGAAGAGCTCGCTCTGACGGAGATTGAACATGACTTGTTCAAGCCGTGAGGAGTATCCCTTCGCAAGGGTAGAGGCTAGATCAACGATGGAAAGCTGCGTGAGGGAAAGGCCGGTTGACTCGAGCGGCTCCAGAAATCCATATGAGATTCCAATGCCGACGCAATTTTCCACCCAAGCCCGCTCGTGCCGGCCGACACGGATTTGGATATGTCCCAGCCTGGCATCTTTGTCGAGCGTCGAACCCATATGCTCGCGGTACTCAGCTTCAGCCTCATCTTGTGTGCAGTATTGGCTCGAGTATACGTAGCCCGTGCCCAGCCGACTCCATAACGGAATTCGCCACACCCAACCCGCAGACAGGGCCGTACAGCGCGTGACTGTTTTGAGTTGTGTGGCTTTGTCTTGATACGGAGTTCGCGCCGCGATGGCGCGGTCGTTACGCAGGTATTTTGCGGAGCTTTGAAAGGGTTCATTCATGGTGTTGTCCAAAAGCAGAGACGTGAATCCAGTACAATCGACGTAGAGATCCGCAGCCAGCGTTTGGCCGCTCACGGTCTCAATACGCGCGATTTCGCCGCTTTCGGATTTCACCACCTGTTGAATCGTGTCAACGATGTGGCGGACGCCTTTTTTCTTAAACCGTTGCTTGAGAAATTCCGCGTATAATCCGGCGTCGATTTGATAGGAGTAGTCGCAGCGTTTGCTGAAGCCATTGCCCGCATTGACTAAACCCGTGCACAGATGCAAGGCCTGGGCGTTGTGCATGAACATGCCGTCATGTCCGGGAACGGCAGAGGCGCCAAAAGGATGCAGAAAGGTTTCACCTTGCCGACTGAAATTTTCGAACTGGATGGCGATTTTATAGGCGCTGTTGGTTGCGCGCATAAATTCACGCTCATCGAAGTCAGCAAGCAACGATTGAAAACCACGCATCGTCAAGTTGGTCGATTCGCCTACACCGATAGTTGGAACGTCTGAAGACTCGATCAGGCTGATTTCGACACCTGGAAGATAGCTGCATAACATGGCTGCGGTCATCCATCCGGAGGAACCGCCGCCGACGATTAGGATTTTTGTTATTGGGCCCATGAGATCAGGTTACGGGCCGTGAATTTTGGAGTCAACGGGGCCTAAGCGCTTTTACGCTGGGGCTGCACTGCATATTTACTCGGACTACGGCGGTCTGGGAAGCCGATGAGCAGCGTAGTGGTACTGGCGTCATAGTCGATCCCAAGGAGGCCTTTTTCATCTACCGACTCCGGCGGCGTGTAGGTACCGAAAACGCGATCCCAAAAGGAATAAACGAAGGCGTAATTGGAATTTGTGTATTTAGGATTTGGATGGTGGTGCACAAAATGGACGCGCGGAGTGATGAACAGCCATTCCAGTTGCTTGCTGAATGGCAACTTGAGGCTAGTGTGCGTCAGGTTCTGAATCGTGGCATTGAGAATGAGCATGGCGAGGAAAATATAGCGCTCTTGGCTGTGTAAAAATATTTGCGCGGCTATCGTGTAGGGAATCAGATTCAAGGCGTAGTGCACTGGAGTGCCGCGGGTTCCGGAGAGCCAATTGAGAGATTTCGGTGCGTGATGAAACGCATGAAACCGCCAGAGAAACCCGGTGTGCATCAAGCGATGGCTCCAGTAGGACAGGAAATCGCAGGCCAATGAAAACAAAATGACTTGAAAAATGGGATGTAACGTTCCGGAAAAATCGCTAACCATCCGCGAGCCGGGCTCCATCATCTGTAATATGCTTATGGCGATGGGTGCGACGGCCCACTCAACCAACGGTACAAATGCAAAGACGAGCACACTAAAGCCAGCGTCTTTCCAAGTTAGCTTTTGCGAGCCGTATTCGGGAAGCGGGAACTTCAATGAAAGAAAGTAGAGTGCAAAGCCGACGCCCGCAAAGATGGCCATCGATATCAATGTTTCCATTTTGACCTCGATCCAATATCGGAATTTTGATTCCGGTACTGAACGAAGTGCACGACGTTGGTCTGGTATTTAGGTCAGAACCATTAGGTCTACCGGCTCTGGGCCGAGGCTCTTCACGCGCCTGTGCCCTTTGAGCACTATGCGCAGTGAACGGAAGTCCCGGCTTTCATATAGCCGTTTGATCATGTCCACGAACGGCTCGTCTTTGGGATCGAACTCGTGGCGAGCAATGAATTGGCGCACGAAGCAATCCATGTCCTTGTCGTGCAGGCCCTTGCTGTCCCAAATGCTGTCAGAGACTTCACCTAGTCGTTGCAGTTCGTTGAGATTGACGAAGCGAAAGTCGAGCGTGCGGTCGCGATTTCTCGTCCAGCGCGCGCGCGGGTCGCCGGCGGGACGGAAGCGATGTTGCTTTCCGAGCTTCACTTTTTCCCAGAGGAGCTGACCGAGATCGTGCATCAGGCTCTTCTGCCACGCTTTGTCGAATCGCGCGGGCCTGACAAGCTGCGCCTGTTGCAATTGGATATCATCCTTAGCCAAATAACTCAGCCATGAACGCGTGTATTCACGTTGGGTGACGCCGTAAGAGATCTCATGTTCCAGCCAGCGCAACAGCACCGGACTTCGCTTGGCATCACGAACTCCAAAACCAAGAAATTCACCCGAACAATAGAAGCGGGCGATGCGCGCGAAGAACTCGGGCTCTTGTACAGTCAACTCGGGATTGAAGCGGCGATATTCGGGTGTCATTTCTTCGCGGTAGGAGATCGTGAGCGGTCCCAGTGTGCTACCTATGGGGCAGTAGCGATTGACGCCGCCGTTACTAAGCATCCAGTAATCCAGACCGACCACGGCAGCAGCTTCGCTTAACAAATGACAAAAGACGTAGTCCTCCAAATTTGTTTTAGTAATTGCGCCCCAGCCCAGTCTCAAAGTCGGGTAAAGATCTTGAATCGCCAAGTAGGCCCATGCGTGCAAGTAATCGTGGGTGGCCATCAAGACTTCATTGACCAAGAAATCTTTTTCATTCAAGTCGCGCGTCGACGCTTCCGGCCGCTCCCGCCATTTTTTGAAGGCTGATTTGCGTGCAAACATGATCTTGCCGCTCCACGGGTTGAAGCCCGTTGCGGAACGCGACACAGTCCCGCTGTATTGCCAGCCACGATCTGCAGCACGCTCTTGAAATTCGACTTGGCTGTCGCGCAACATGTGTGCGACGAGTGGGATGTTCATGAGAGATTCTTTGTGAATCCGAAGAGAGCGGATATTCGAGCGGCTCAATGTCTTTTCCATATGGTACTTATCGTAGTTGGCCTGGCCCATCCTCGACAACATCCTATGGTAAATCGCAGCCCGGCAAAATGGACTATGGTCTAGAAGCTCGACAAGAAGCCATTGCCGGAGGCGCTCAGCGCGAGCGATGATCGCGGAAGTTGATGGACGAGAAAACCATGCTGCTATCGCAGCTCTTAAAAGCCGATCGGCTTAGCTTCAGTCCGGAGAGTTGCCGGGATGTCCTTGGAGACGCCTATCTTTTAAAGCATAACGTGATTTATCGCCGTTTGCGCCGGGCAGTAGTAGCGCGCGGATATTCGTTGGTTTGCGCCTGGCCGGAGTATACCGCCTTTAGCCTCTCGCAGCTCGAGAACGTGCTTGCTCGCCGTGAGATTCCCGTGATTTTCAATCGCAACGTACTTGAGCAGATCGAACGGCGGACTCTAAGCCGCATGCGAGTGGGCGATTTGCCGGCTTCAATGTCGAGCTTTCATTTGCACGAGTCCGCCCATGGCGTGGCAGATGAGTTGTGTGCGGAACTGCCTGAGGGATCCAAACGTGCGCGGGTACTACGCAAGCTAATGGGCGAGAGTTTTGCCAATGCTTGCGAGTCCCTAGCATCCGCCCTCGCTCACAACGAGGAGCATAGAGCGTTTTTACAAATTAATTGCTACATGAAGGACTCGGTCAACTCGCGCAAATTAAAGAACCGTTTGATTCGGACGATCGGCCTACGGCAAACTTTTTATCTCGCTTTTTATTCGTACCTTTACGCCAATTTTCTTTTTGCGTCCTTCTCACCCAATTTGGCCGCGCAGATACTCGAAGACCA
>JAYWAE010000161.1:0-2147 GCA_043782715.1 Pseudobdellovibrionaceae bacterium
TCGCCAAGTCCAATAGTATTCGAACTATTGACCTGCTGTTTAGGCCAATAAGTGGCCCGCATTCGATTTAATGATTTTTTACCATCTTTCAGATTTTTGGACACAAAAAAAGAGGGGGAGCCGCCCCCGTTAAGAGACGACTCCCCTTGAATCAAGCTCGCACCGACGTAGAAGTGCACCAAAACGCTATTTGGTTTTAATTCCACTTTGTGCACGAGCTTTTCGATAATTTTGGACTTGGCCTCATGGCCCAACTTCGATGCAATTGTTGAGAGGTTTTTTAGAAACCCCTCAAAATCCTTGAACGCGATTGGCACATCGTTCAACTGCTTGGCCTGAACCTGTTGCAAGCGGGCATCGTCGCACCGCCTAAGTTCTTCGAGCTTTTCCATTTGATCGAAGAATGGCTTGGCCGACACAGTCTTCGGCAACTGTGACAGCCGCTCGGTCAAAGCCTCGATTTGGCTAGTGTAGCCAAATGCTCTGGCCTTGATCCGTTTGACCTCGGCCACATGACTTGAGCCCGAAAACTGCTTCTGTGCCCGCTCCACCAAATCCTTTGCCGCCTTTGGATTTCGCATTAATTCTTCGACCTTTTGCCACACCAACTCCTCTGCTTTTTCGGCGGAGAAGCGCAATGGCTTACAGTTGAAGAATTTCTTTGAAAGCCCACTCTGCCGTTTGATGGCCGACGAATGCTCATAGTAAGGAACCTTTTTAGTGGCGCCCGTCGCAGTCTTTCCACAAAGAGTCTCGCCGCAACTTCCGCACTGAATCCGGCCCGATAAAAGATATGGCATCTTCTTCCAGCCTTGTGGCTTCGTAGTGCGAAAGTTCTTGCGCATGATCTTTTGCGCCCGCTGAAACGTTCGCTCATCAATGAGCGGCTCCCAAACCGCCTTGGCCTCGTGCTCCTCGCCTTTTACCTTGAAGGTTTTAATTCCTAGGTAGGTTTTGTTACGGAGCAGAGTCCAAAGTGTGTCGACGGTGAACACGCCGCCGCGATTGTGCCGACCGCCGCCCTGCATTTGCCGCCTGGGTCTTAGGCCCCTGGCATTCAGTGACTTAGCCGCAGCCGCAAGCGTCCCCTCATTCAAAAATGTTTGAAAGGCCTCGCGAACGACGTGCGCTTGGTCTTCATCGATTGCCAGATATCCTTTCTTATCTGGGATAAGTTTGTAGCCAATGGGAACACACCCGCCGTTGTAAAGCCCGCGCGTTGCACGAGCGACCACGCTTGCGGTCACTCGTTCGACCACTTGGCGGCGCTCGAACTGGGCGAGATTGGCCATGTTGTACATGACCATCTCGCCCGCAGCCGTCGTCGTGTCGAAGGATTCGTTGAGGCTAAAGAACGAACAGTTGTGTGCCCGCATCAGATCCCAAATCTCGGCAAAGTCTTTAATGGATCTCGAAAGCCTTGAGAGCTCCGTCACCATATTGGGGCGGCCGGCTGGGGAGTCATTCCAGTTTCAGAAATGCCACAAACCAATGCCTGCCGAGAGCCGTCGCTACGTCAGTGGCGCGCTCTGTGGGGAGGAAAATTGAGATCCTACGCCGGCTCTGGGGCTAAATTGCTGACCTTATCGAATGGCGTTTTAGCAAAGCATTGAATTGCCGTCTGCCCGCGAGCTTCGCAATCGACGTTGATACGACTATGTCGCGCGGTTCTGGCTGTCGTCGCCTGTACGATTCGTTCCACCGATTTCGAATGGAGTTTTGATTCATGTCAGGCGTATTAAGTCACTGTATCAAAATGATACGTTCGCCTTAAAACTAGCGGGTCTGATCTGGCGTAGTCATTGCAGTTTTGAATATTATGTTTGGACTAATTCTCTCTATATTGGTTTCTACCTTCGCCCAGGGCGCTACAATGTGTGCAGATCAAAAGTCTTTGTACACACCATCCATCGAATTTGAAAAGAACGGCAAAAAGGTCCTCATTGTGGGCATGTTTCACGAAGGACCCAAGGCATACTTCGAACGCACGCGTAAAATGATGGGTGACTGGGCCGCCCAGAGCAACTCGAAGGTTACGATACTCTCAGAACTTTTCACCTGCCGCACCTCCGTAGTTCAGGTCAAAGATGGTTCAAATGTCGACTCTAGTGAGCTCCAAGGATTGCAAAAAAGGCCCAATGGCGATC
>JAYWAE010000162.1:0-15121 GCA_043782715.1 Pseudobdellovibrionaceae bacterium
GTATCGGCGGGATAGGCACCGGGTAGGATGGTTTTGAAAGCGTACTCGCCGGTCGACGAGGTGACGGTCTCACCCCAATATTTGAAATTCGGATCCAGCGGCGCCGTGTTCGGGTCGCCGGGGTTGTTGTATTTTCCGGACGCGCAGGCTTGCCAAATCTCCACCTGCACGCCGGCGACCGGCTTGCAGTCGGCGTCGCGCACGACGCCCTCGATATGGATCACTTGCCCAAGCGGTTTGGCTTTCGCGCCGGGTACGACGGTGAGGTCATTGCTAAAAGTGAATTCGGTGGCACCCGGATAAAACGGGCCCGCCGTCTGCGGAGCGGTTTGCGTGCAGAGATCAGCGGCCTTTGCGGTCATACCCACGAGCGCGGCACCGAGGCTGGCGGCACTCCACTGTAAAAAATGTCTGCGTTTCACGTTCTGCTGCATACTCATCCCCCCAAGGGTTGATTTGTTTGGCCGATTCAAGCATTGTCCCTTCGATAAGAAAAATATGATCTTACAATCATTAAGATAGGATTTACTTATGCTACCCTCACCGACCGATTTGACTTACTTTTTAGAAATCGCCCAGCAAGGCAACCTCACGCACGCCGCTCAACGGCTCGGGGTAAGTCAGCCATCCCTGACTCTGGCGATGCAGCGCCTCGAACAATGCATGGGCACGCCGATCTTCATCCGCTCACGCAAAGGCGTGAAGCTGACCAAGGCCGGCGACCGCTTGCACCTTGAAACGCGAGCTCTGTTGGGCCAGTGGCAAGAGCTGCGCCAACAAGCCGTCGACAGTATGAATGAGATCCAAGGCCGCTTCTCTCTCGGCTGCCACGCTTCGGTCGCTCGTTACGCACTGCCGCTGTTTTTGCCGAAGCTTTTGCACGCCCATCCGAAGCTCGAAATCAATCTCGAACACGACCTCTCACGCAACATCACTCAACGCGTACAAAACCTCGATCTCGATCTCGGCATCGTCGTCAATCCAACCTCACACGCCGACCTAGTGATGAAGCCGCTGGCCAAAGACGCCGTAACGTTGTGGAAGAGTAAGGAGCTGGCAAACGAGGACGTGCTTATATGCGAGCCCAGCCTCTTGCAAACCCTGTCCTTGCGCCGCAAATTGGAGCGCGCGGGTTTTTCTTTTAAGCGCACGATCGAGTCGGCGAATCTCGAAGTCATTAGTACCTTGGTTGCCTGCGGCGCAGGAATAGGCATTCTCCCCGGCCGCGTGGCTGAGGCCTCAGGCACGCAATTGATACGGGTGCGCGCGGCCCCCGTTGTGAACGACGAAATATTTTTGATTTACCGGATGGAGAATCGCCCGGTCGTGGCGATTCAAGAGCTATCAAAGGCGATTCAGTCGGGCTTTGCCTAGCGCCGTAGGACTTGTTGGATGGCAGCTTGATCGGATGGGAAAATCACGATCTGTTGAATATTCACATGCGCCGGGCGATCCAAGCTCCAGAGAATGCATTCGGCGACATCCTTTGCCGACAGCGGTTTCATGCCTTGGTAAACCGCTTTGGCGCGTTCGCTGTCGCCGATGCGCACTTCGGAAAATTCCGTCTCGACCATTCCGGGTTCAATGTTGGTTACGCGGATCGGGCTGCCTTGCAGATCCATGCGCAGGCCTTCGCTGATCGCGCGCACGGCGAACTTGCTGGCGCAGTAGACGGCCCCGCCCGGGTACACCCAGCGCCCGGCCACGGAGCCAATGTTCACGATATGCGCCAGCGGGCGTTTCAACAAAAACGGAAGTATGGAATGTGTGACGTAGAGCAGGCCACGCACATTGGTGTTCAGCATGAGATCCCAGTCGCGGGTGTCGCAATCGGCGAATTTAGCCGTGCCCTTGGCTAAACCAGCATTGTTGAGCAATATGTCGACGGTCGCGAGCTCGCTTTTGTGGCCGGCGACAAAGCTGTCCACCTGGACGTTGTCCTGAACATCGACCGAGCCGATTATCACTTTTACTTTATGCCGGGCTTCGAGATCTTTTTTTATTTTCTCCAAGCGCTCATGGCGGCGGGCGAGCAAAATCAGGTCGAGACCTTTTGCAGCGAGAGTCTCGGCACAGGCCAAGCCGATTCCGCTACTGGCGCCCGTGATCAGGGCGCGCTTGAAATTCATTTGCCTTTCCCCACTACGAAGCTGCGGAAGGGATGTGGCAATAGCTGCTTGAGAGTGTACTCCGCCTGAATGGCTCTTTCATTGCCCAGATAAATCTTAAAATCATCAGCGCAGAACTCGGCCAGAGTCTGCAGGCAAAGAGCGCACGGAACGGTTGCTTTTTCTTCATCCGTTACCACCACCAAAAACTCGGGTTCGATTTTTCCAAACTGAGCCACTGCCGCGTGCAAGGCCACGCGTTCGGCGCAAACCGTGCCACCATAGCTGGCGTTTTCGACATTGCAGCCGCCAACGGCCGGCACGTGACCGCGTAATTGTAGAGCGGCGCCCACTTTAAATCGCGAATACGGCGAGTGAGAATGGAGGCGAGCCTTTAATGCGCTTTTATAGGCGTTTTCGACAGCTTGAGTGAGTTTCATGCCTAGGTTTATACCCATTGAAAATGCCCAGGACATGGACTATTCATATGTGACGCAAAGCCCAAGAATGAGAGTAAAGAGCATGGATCGAGAGCTAAAACTGTTGGACGACGTCGCGTCCTCAGCGCCTGCGAAAAATCTGGAACTCAGCCTAGATGAAGTCGGCCTCGAGAACGTGCAGATGCAGGTGCATGTCAACGGCCTGCTTCTCCCCGCGCGTGGCGAAGCTTCGGTATCGTTGATCGACAAAAATGCCCGCGGAATCCACATGTCCCGCCTCTACAAAATCATGAGCAAGATGCACGAGCAGGAGCTGTCCTTCGGTTGGATGGATGCATGCCTTGAACAGATGCTGGTGAGCCACGAGAACCTGTCGGACGCAGGCCGCTTGCAAATGACTTTTGAATTGCCTGTGATGCGCAAAGCTTTGCTCAGCCAAGAACAAGGTTGGCGTAATTATCCGGTCACCTACCGGGTGGATTCGATAAAGGGCAAGCGCAGCATGAGCCTAACCACCAAGATCCTGTACTCCAGCACTTGCCCCTGTTCGGCAGGCCTAAGCCGCCAAGCCATGCAGGATAAATTTCTGCAAGATTTCAAAGAGCCGAATGTCTCTTTGGCGGAAGTGAAGAAGTGGCTCGGCGCCGCTGAGAATTTCGTGGCCACACCGCATGCGCAGCGTTCGGAAGCGATCGTCGAGTTTGTTTTGGATTCGTCGCTCGAGTCGTTGCCGTCGACGCTTGGATTGATCGATGAAATCGAAACCGCGCTCGGCACGCCCGTGCAAGCTTCGGTGAAACGCGAAGACGAGCAAGAGTTCGCGAGGCGCAATGCGCAGAACCTGATGTTCTGTGAAGATGCTGCCCGCAAGCTGAAGTCGGCTTTGCTCAAGCGTGATGATGTGGCGGATTTTAGAATCGAAGTGCGCCACTTTGAGAGCTTGCATGCTCATGATGTTGTCGCGAAGGTTCGTAAGAACGACTAGCGGCTAGATTCGTGCTGATGCGCACTAACTCTGCAAATTTTTATGATCACTTTGAACGTCGGGCGTGAATATTTGCAAAAACAATGAATCGCGGATTTGAGAATGGGCTTCAGAAAAGGCGCGGATGCTGCAGGCGTTTCGTAGCCGGTGAGACCTCGTTTGACCTTCTCGAAAACCGAGGCCGTGCTAAATGCAAGATGTCGCGTCTCCGAATGCCCAATATGAGTGGCTTCTTCGTCTGTCCATCCATGAGATTGGCAAACCTCCGGCGTCCGCGCCGGAGGTTCATTTACATCAAACCGGTTTTGTTTGAGAGTGAAACGGGAGTGGGAAATGTAGAACTTCTTAATATTCACTTAGTGCGCACTAAGTAAAGCTGCGTCATTCACTTCGGCGCAGCCGTGTACGAGGCGCACCAGCCTTTGGCGCTGACGAACTGCGGTTTCGTTGGGTCGGTTAGCAGTTGGCAGTGCGCGACTTTGCCGCCTTTGAAGTCGGCTAGCGAATTGTCCTTGTTGAAGAACATGCAGGTTTCGCAGTGGCCGGGTTTTTCTTTGGCGCCGGGGCAGGCTTTGTTGGGCTGCTTGTCGGGGTTGCTGCAATAGTTGGCTATGGGAGCCGGCTGGCCGTCTTTCATGACGTCTTTATCAGTCACCTTTTTGCCGGCGGGTTTTGTGTCATCGGCGAATGCCGAGAGCGCCAAGGGCAGTACCGAGGCCATCGCACCTAACTGCAAAAATTCGCGTCTTTTCATGGGGGGGTCTCCTTCATTGGTTCATCTCGTATTAAATGAAATCCAATTGAAAAGGCAATGCATAGTGCTCTGACACTAACAAAAATATTTCAGGCTTTCCCTGCGCTTAGTGCATTGCATCAATATTGATGCTACGACGGGTCATATGAATGCACTAATCATTAAGATCCTGGCCGTGGGCCTGACGTTGAGTCAGCTGTTCACCAAGCCCGTGGAGCAATTCAAAGTCAAATATGACGCCACCGCTGATCAGGCTGAGATCGAACAGACTTTGAATGCCGGGTGCCTATACATCACCAAGGAGTTCGGGGCCGAGAAGGTGGATTTCGACTTTCTGTTCACAACGATGATCAGCAACCTGAAAACGGCGCAGGCCAAGCGCGCTGAGCAGCTCAAAGCACAGCCTGCACAAGCTGTGGCCCCTGTAGCCGCCAACAATAAAAAGGTGTCGTCCAAGGGGCTGATGGAAAACCTCGATCTCGAAGGCCTGTTCGCCGCCTACAAGCAGTTTTGTAAATCCACCAAAATGGAAAACTCGCCCATTAAAATGGCCGAGGTCATCGCGTACTACAACACGGCGATGGCCGATCTTCCGGATCCGGCCGTGCTCAAAGGCAAGAAGTTGCTCGAAAGCTCGCTCGTGCTAGATCGCAACGGCGATCGCTTTACTGAAGTTTACGCCGACAATAACCGCCGCCGTTGGGTGCCGATCGCGGAGATTCCGGTGAAGGTACAAAAGGCGTTCGTCGCCGCCGAAGACAAACGCTTTTATCAACATTCGGGCCTCGACGTGCGCGGGATTATTCGCGCCTTCGCCAACACGGTTTCGAAACCAGGGCGCCCGCAGGGTGGATCGACGATCACGCAGCAGGTGGTGAAGAATCTTCTGACCGGTGATGATCTGACCTTCGAGCGCAAAATGCGCGAAATGGTATTGGCCGTGAAGTTGGAAAAAATCCTGACTAAAGATGAAATCCTCGAACTGTATTTGAATTTCGTTTTTCTCGGACGCGCCTCTTGGGGCGTCGACATGGCCATGCATTCTTACTTCAACAAATCGGTGCGCCAGGCCGATTTGGCGGAAGCTGCCTTTCTCGCAGCGCTGACGCGCGGGCCGAATTACTATCATCCGGAATTGCACGCCGACCGTTTGCAAGAACGGCGCGAATATGTTTTGTCGCGCATGCAAGAAGACACCTATATTACTGCGCCTGAATTCCAACCGGCGGTGGATGAACACCCCAAGTTGGAAAAGTTCGAAGCTCCACATACGCGCGCCGCCTATTACTTTCTCGACGAGATCGCGCGCGATGCCCGGCGCCAGGCCGGCATCAAATCGCTGACCGAGTCCTCATATGTGGTCAAGTCGACCATTGACCGGGAACTGCAGCGCTCCGCGGAACATGCGCTGCAAGAGGGTCTGGCGCAGTACGAAATAGCGGCGGGCCGTACGGGCACTTGGGTGCGCGAAGGTTCACTTGCCACCGACATCGTAAAATACAAATCGACTTGGCAAGATGCACTGGCCAAGGCGCGTCCGAAACTCTTCGACGTGCAATGGACTTTGGCTACAATTCTGGACGTCGGGACTAGCACCGGTAAAAAGTCGTCTAAGAAGTCTGACATACGCGTGGGTTTGGTGGATGGCACCGAAGTTCCGTTGACGGGCGTTTCCGCCGCCATTCGTAGCGCTTTGCAAATTTACGATTTGGTTTTTGTCGACGTGCGGGGCTCCGGTAAGTCTGCCACTGCTACGATACGAATCCGCCCGCAGGTGCAAGGTGCCGTCGTCGTTATGGAAGCCAAAACTGGGCGCGTGCTGGCCATGGCCGGTGGATTTTCTTACGGCCTCTCTCAGCTCAATCGAGTCACGCGCTCCGCGCGCCAGCCGGGCTCCACGCTCAAACCGTTTGTCTACCTCTCGGCTCTCGCGCTCAAGCAGGGTTTCCAGCCGAACACTTTAATCCCGGACGAGCCAATTCGCTTGCCCCCGATTGAACGCGGAGGCCACTGGTGGTCACCTAAAAACTATGCGGGCGATGCGCGCGGAGTGGTCACGATCCGCCGCGCGATTGAAAAGTCGCTCAATCTTCCGACCGTGCGTTTGATGGCCGGCATTGGCTCCACTCCGGCTGAGGGCCTCGATTACATTCGCGGCATCACCCAGGAGATTGGGATTTACGCCAACCCCCTGCGCATGTATCCGTTCGTGCTCGGCGCCCAACCGGCGCGGTTGCTCGATATGGCGACGGCTTATGCCACGATCGCCAACATCGGACTCAAACCGACTCCGCATTTCATCGACAGCATCGAGCAAAACGGCAAGCTCATTTATGAACGGCCGCGCTTTCAGTTGGAACCATTGCCGTCGGTGGACCGAGTGGCCTTTTATCAAATCCGCCACATTCTCGAAGGCACGCTCGAGCGTGGCACGGCCACCGCGATGAAGGACCTTGCCGGTTACGTCGCGGGTAAAACCGGAACCAGCAACGATGAAAACGATGCTTGGTTTATCGGCTTCACCAACGATCTAGTGGTGGGAACTTGGGTGGGATACGACACTAAAAAGTCCCGCACTTCACTCGGCACCGAATTCACGGGTGGGAGAATCGCACTCCCGATCGCGGAGCGGGTCATTCGCGACTCGTTCACGATTTACAAAGACAAAGAGCCGCTGCAAGGTGCGCCGCCGGAGATCGAGCCTTTGATTGCGGTTCAACCGATCGATGTCATCAGCGGCCGCATCGGTGATGGGCAGTATCCAGAAGTTTTTCGCCGTGAAGGCAATGGCTTTGACGGCGGGGCTCTGCTCGGCGTGCAAGCCTTGAACTATGGACTTGGTGACAACACCGCAGTCAGTGATGAACAAGACGCGCGTCTAAACGACGAAGAGATGGGCATTCAAGCCGCAGTCGACCGGCAAGAGTACATCGATAAGGGTGACGGCCCCGGCTACGATCCCGGTGCCGAAGATGTTTACGACATGTGGAAGAAGAAACCGCGTTTAGTCGACGACACATTTTTGAATATGGAAACCTCGCAAGGACAATAAAGGAGTTCTTATGAAACTAGTCATCGCCACAATGGCCGCCTGCACGCTGCTGATGTTTGCCGCCCTGGCCCTCTCCGTCCATGCCGATCCCCGCACAGTCGAGCAGGTCGACGCCGCCGCTTTTACAGCACTTCAGGCCGGGCAACTCGCAGCCGGCAAACTTTACTATTCCGAAACAGTCGTGCCGTTTGCCGACTGGAGCGCTCAATTCCCCGATGAGGCCGCCTCACTCGTACTTTTCCCGGGCTACGTTGAACCTACGGTGAAGGTGAAGAAGAACGGTGTCGAAAAGACCAGTGTGGAAAAACTGGTGGTTTTTATCGGCCGTACCAAAACGATTTTGAATAAGGCCCCGGGTCAAATCGACCTCAAGAAGCTGATCGACATCGCTACGGTTACCGGTTTCGACAATGAGATTCAGCACTACGAGATCAAGCCCGAGCAGCTGATGGCGAACGTAGTGGCAAATCATAAACCCATAGACAATTTCAAATGGTGCAACACGGAAGGCGCGGAGGCGAACATCGCACGCCCTTTGCGCGAAATCGACTTGTCCTCGACAGTATCAGCGAAGCGCCCCTGGTGTCCTGCCGACGGCCGTACTCTATGTGTGGAATCATGCTATTTATTCGGCGTATACTGGCAGCAGCTTGTGGCTGGCGCTAACCTGGCGATAGACGCCGCTGAAAAGAAAGACTACGGCATCGCCAGCCAATCCGAAATCAAGTATTTCACCAGCGAGCAAGAGCTTGGACTCCCGGTCAAGCTCACGAGGTTGACGGGTATCAAGACCGGCATTCATGGTGGACTTGAACAAAGCGTGTTCTATTTCAACCAGGTCATGCAATACGGTAAGGTTATCAGCGTTTTGCAGGATTCACCGGCCAATCCAAATCAAACGATCATGACCACCTATTTCGTGATCGGGCTCAAGCAGCGCACTTACAATCAATTCGCAGAAATTCGCGATATCTTTATGGGCAGATCGAGCCTGTTCAACACCGCGACCGGCATTACCGCCGGACTGCCCGTGTACTCCCAAAATACCATCAAAGCGATGGCGACTGAGCTGGAAAAGTAGCACCCACGTCTTCGCTAATCATCAAGCGCGACATATTCGGCAATTTGTCTGCCGCCAAATTGGCGGCGGCAAAATTCCAATCAATGTGATTCCAAATGCCTTCGAGATATTCGCGGCGTTGATAGCGATAGTCGACGTAGTAAGCATGCTCCCAAATGTCACAAACCCAAAGCGGTTTGCTATTTTCAAAGCGTAAGGGTGTATCCGCGTTTTGGGTGTTGATCAGGTCCAATTCGCCGCGATCGTTGGCCACCAGCCAAGTCCAACCCGCGCCGAAAAGAGTTTCGCCGCAATCTAAAAAGCGGGCGCGCATTTGCGCCATGGAACCGAAGGCATCCTCAATGGCGGCGGTCAGGGCCTCGTTTTCATTTACCTGCGGAGAGGACTTTGGTTTTAAACCTTGCCAAAAAAAAGTGTGGCTCCACGCTTGGGCGGCATTGTTGAACAATGCACCGTCGTGGTTCAGAATGATCCATTCCAAAGAGGCCTTTTTAAGCCCCAAACTTTCCGTCAGGTCGTTGACCTTATCTATGTAAGCTTTATGGTGGCCGTAGTAATGGCACTCGATCGCATCGCGCGAGAGAAAGGGTTCAAGCGCACTGATTTCCCATTGCAAAATAGGCAGCCGGAACTGCATTTCCCCTCCTTGAGAAGCTAATTTTTTACACCGCTCATGGGCGCAGTCTGTTGCGTCCATTTGTCGAGCAGCTCGCGCACATGAAATTTTTCATAGAGCATGGCCAAATTCACCTGGGGTGGCACCGGCTTGGGAAAGAGCGCGCGCGCCAGGATCAAAGATGCGACAGCCACTGCGCCAAACGCCGAGGCCACTGAAAAAAGTGCGCTCCACATCACGAACCCCTGTGCGTCGTACTGCAGCCCCGCCTCGATCGCCGCCGTAATTATGGCAGCGAAGAAAAATGGAACTGAAAATGCCCCCGCCAAAATCGAATAAAAAATCCGCCGGCGATTGACCAGCAAGTTCTGCAATTCAAAAACAGCGCTGAGCATTTTCATGTCGCTATCCTACATATTCGGACGGCGGCGAATGGTCGCGCCGAGAACAAATCCCAGCGCCAGCGCGCCGAGAGCAGCTTGCACGGGATAAACACGCAAAACACCAGCCGCACGAGTGCTGGCCGAAGTGACCGACTTCAGCGCGCCGCTGAACATGGTGCTATAGCTGGAAAGTGAGGACGAGACGGATGCCGGAACGTCTTTACTCACCCATTTGCCATTGGTTTTTCCGACCGAAGGCGCAGACGAGGTCAATTCTTCTTTCATATTGGACTCCTTTGATTACTATTTCAGATTGCGATGACTCAGAAGAGGGAAAGCAATTGCGGAGCCAGGACATAAAGAGGCCCAGTCCGAGGTAAAATTGTTTCCAGGATCGGGCAAAGAGTACACAGTCCCAATTCTCCACTGCGGCACGAGTCAAATCTGGCGGCCGCAGTGTACTTTTCGAGACAATGTTGGTAGATTTCCTGCACGAAATGCGCGCTTGGCCTCAGGTCACCTAGGAGTCACGGATGCAAAATGACATCATCATTCCCGACGAAGCCCGAATCCGTTACCTTGAGCGCCGAAAAAAGGATGTCGAGTCCCTGCGCGCCGCCGTTAATTCCCGCTCGCTGGAAGAATTCAAACGCATTGGGCATCAACTCAAAGGCAATGCGGCTTCCTTCGGCTACTCGGAACTTGAAAAGGTAGCCGTACAATTGGAAGTGGCTGGCGAACATGAAGATGTCCTGGAAGCGACCAAGCAGCTCGAGAATTTCGAGCGTTGGTTGAACGGCAAAATGCAGCCGGGCTAGTGCGGCCCGGCTTGTTCCATCTCGCGCACCCTGCGGTACAACGTTTTGCGATCCACGCCCAGGTCTTTGGCCGTGCGATCTTTGGCGCCTTGATTCAAACCAAGCGCGAAGACTATATATTTATTGATCAGCTGATCGAGCGGTAGAATTTTGTCATCACTGACTACGAACTGGCTAAGGCCACCGTCTGAGACTTCCACCGTCTGGCGACGGTCCGGATTGATGTCTTCTTCGAAACACAAGTCCGTAACATCGATTGCCGGGCCTTTGCAAAGCACGACCGCGCGTTCGATTACGTTCTCGAGCTCGCGCACGTTTCCCTTCCAGATATTTTTCAGTAAATACTCGGTCGCGGGTTTAGTAAAGACCTTCGCTCCGCTGCGATTGAGTGCGCCGTGCTTTTTAAGAAAGTACTCCGAAAGCGGAATGACATCCTCTTTGCGTTCGCGCAGAGGCGGCAAGCTGATCGGGATCACGTTGAGGCGGAAAAATAAATCCTCGCGAAAATGGCCGTCCACGACTTCCTGACGCAAATTTTTGTGAGTCGCCGAGACTACCCGCACATCAACACTGCGGGTTTGGTTTTCTCCGAGGCGTTTGATTTTCTTGTCTTGCAGCACGCGCAGAAGTTTGGCCTGTAAAGGCATGCTGAGATCGCCGATCTCGTCGAGGAAAAGCGTACCTCCGATGGCCTCTTCAAATAAGCCGATACGCTTCTCCACCGCGCCGGTGAAGGCGCCCTTAGCATAACCGAAGAGTTCCGCCTCCAATAGATTCTCGGGAATGGCGGAACAGTTGATGGCCACAAACGGGCCCTTTTTGCGGTTACCAAATTGGTGAATGGCCTTGGCAACAACCTCTTTGCCCGAACCACTCTCACCGCTGATCAAAACGTGCGCCGAGCTATTGGCCACACGTTTGGCGAGATCGAGCGCGCGTAAAAATTTGGGACTCTTACCAATGATTCCCTGCATGGGTCCAGCTTCACCTGAAACCACCGCGCGCAATGCGGAATTCTCATCGCGTATTTTATTTAAATGCAGCGCGCGCTCGACGGAAACCTGCAGTTGAGGAAAGTGTATGGGCTTTACTACAAAGTCATAAGCGCCGGCTTCGATCGCCTCGAGTGCCACTTCGGCGCTACGGTGCGCGGTCATGATAATTATAGGAGTGGTTACACCCTGCTCTTGCAGAGCCACCGTCAGCTCGACGCCGCTCATCTTAGGCAAGCGTAAATCCGAGAGTATGACATCGGCAGTATCCGGTGAGCCTGTCAAATAGGCCAATGCCTCTTCGGCACCTTCAAAAGTTTTGAGTTCGTATCCCTTCGGGCGAAAAAATCCGATTAGGAGATCCAACACATCTTGGTCATCATCGATTAAGACTAGCTTTGGTTTATTCATGTCAAAAACGCTATCACATGTTCTTTTTCTCCCCAAGAAAAAAGAGTAAAATGTCCCCCCGCGACGAGACAAATTTGGCCGTTTTGTTGCTTAGGGCAAATTTGTGCGTGCTCAGGGTCGGCCTTCGGATTGCTTCTCAAGGCGGCAACGGAGGTAATTAAAATGTTAAGAGCAGCACTTATTTTCTTTGTTTTGGGGTTGGTTGCGATTTTTCTCGGTGCCGGCCATGTGGGGGGTATATCCCTAGAAATTGGTCAAACCCTGTTGGGAGTCTTTTTGATTCTCGCCGTTATTAGCTTGGTCGTTAGCCTTGTTACCGGCCGCCGCCCACCTCTCGTCCCCTAAACTAATATAGGAGCGAGATAAACTCCAAATGGCCGAGGAGGCCCGCGATGCCCACGCCGGCTCAAGAAATTCTTGTAGTCGATGATGACCCCGATTTTTTAGCTCTGCTAACGCTTGAGCTCGAACAAATTCCGGGCACCGTCATTACGACTGCTAAAGGCGATCATGAGGCGGTTGGGCGAATGCGTGAGAAGGCCTTTGCTCTAATCATCAGTGATTGGGATCTCGACACACGCACCGGCCCTGAGATGCTGACGCGGGCGGACCCAGAGCTCGACGGTTCTATTGCACGTACTGAAAATGGCAAAACGCCGGTGCTCTTCATATCGGGATCGGATAAAACCGGTGCCGCGCACGACATGCAGACCTTTCAGCATTTCGAACCGGTCTCATTCATGCTTAAGCGATGCGGTGTTCCACTCATCAGTCTCATGGCTGGGCACCTCGTACATCGCTTCGATTCTTGCCAAGACATCTCGATCTAAGCCTTCGGGCAGAATGCCCGCGGAACTGGGGAAATTTTGAACCTTAGACCCCGTAAGCCGGCCGAATCCGAGGTTATTGCATTCTGAGCCGGGCCCGCACTTTGCTTTATCCGTACTACAATGGTTTCTGTTACGTGAAGGAGACGAAAATGCAGGAAAAAACCGGCCTATCGAATCCGGACCCAAAGACAAAGTTGGAACGCGACGGAAATAATTCGAAGGGTTTTGCGGCTGAGGATACTCCAGTCTGGGCTCCACCCGAGTCCAAGCCGGAACCTCGCCCGCAAGAACCCATTATGAATCCGTCTCAGCCTTCTACTCCCAACCCCATTTAGTCCACTACCTACTCCTACCTAACTCCCTGAGCACGGCATTCGGTTTCGAGTGTCGTGCTCTGTCTTTTTTTTAGCGACGGAAGCATAGCGCCATGCATTTGAGGATTCAGAACCTCATAATTGGGTTCAGCACGAACTCCAGGATGGCCGTGAAAAAAAACCTTTTGCCGTGGTTATCCGTAGTCGCGGTGTTCTTACTCTTTCTCGTGCCCTTGAGCAGTGACGATATGTTCATGTGCCTGGCGCTCGGACGCAGGCTGGTGCGCCTCGGCGAGTTCGGCGCTACTGATCCATACTTATTTACTCTGCACAATTACCCTTGGCACCTTTGGCATGAGTGGTTGGCTTATCTTATATACTATGGGCTCTATTCAATCGCTGGAATGACCGGATTGATTGCTCTAAAAGCACTTTTAGTCACGGCCGGAGCGGCACTGGTTTGGCGAGCGACTACGCGCCGGGGTGCACCGCCGGCGCTCGCATTGGTGTTGGCCGGACTTGCCGTCACGGCGGCCCTGCCCCGCTTGGGCGACCGCGCGTCGTTCTTCTCCGATTTGCTGACGTGTTGGTTGATTTTCGAATTCACCGGTTCGCGCCCCGCGCGCGTGCGTTTTTGGTTGCCGGCTGTTTTTTTGCTTTGGGTGCAGTTGCATCCTGCCTTTCCCGTCGGCCTGTTGGTGCTGGCGCTGTACATCGCCTTTGCGTGGAAAACCTTGGATGCGATCGAGAAGCGGCGTTGGGTCATCGTTGGAATTCTCTGCGTCGCGGCCACGGCCATCAATCCGATCGGCATAGAAGGACTTCTCTATCCTTTGCGTAAATTCACCGCTCCTGAATGGGGTATCTTTCGCCAGATCAATTCGGAATGGCAGAGCACGTTCAGCAGTCCGTATTTGGGAGTAGTATATAAATCTTATTTACTGGCATGGCTCGGGGCATCCGCGTATGCAGGTGCCTTCGCTATCCGCCGGGGTAGCTGGTTCACAGCCGCCTGTGCCTTGGTGCTGGCTTACCTGGCACTTTCGGCCGTGCGCTTTCTGGCACTTGGAGGATTCGGTGCGGGCCTTATTTTGGCGGGTGAGTTGGCTGGCTTTGAGCGCCTGCGCCGGCTGTTCGCCTCGCCATTGGCGAACGGGCTCGCGGCAGCCTCGCTGGTAGGGGGAATTGTCTGGGCATTTGCGTCGCTGAATTTTGGCCCGCGGGCAATTGTCGAGGGACGCCTGGTCGACCCCTACATTCCCGTAGAGGCGGCTCGTAAGTTTCTGCAGCTGCCACCTGGGAACATTTTTAACGAATATGATCTCGGCGGCCTACTGGTATGGGAGCTGGATGGACGCATGAAAATCGCGGCCCACGGCCACATCGATAGTCCAGCGTTAGTGAAATCGAAAATCATGCGCTTTTCCAACACGCGCGAAGATTTTGAAGAAATCGTTATTGGCGGCGGCGTGGAGTACTTCTTTGTCCATCGGCAGACAATTGATAGCCAGCTGAAAGCCGGCTTTGTGCAAGAACTTACGGGTCCGCGTTGGCAGCTGATTTACCAAGATGAGCTGGCCATGATCTTCCAGCGCCGCCCGGTCGAGGCTAAAGTCGGCATGCAAGTACCGCTCTAGACGGCACGTCTGCGATTCCCATTGTTTGCTCGGTTTAAGCAAGGCCTGACCTCCTTTTAAAAATTCGCAATACGGTACGGAATCCCTACGAGACGATCCCCTGCCTCATTCTCGGAATGACATGGGCGCGGACAACAATCCATTGCCAGCTGAGCTTGCGCCTTGAATTATTTTGAGAATCTTAGGTGAATTGCTCGCCGCAACATCAAAAACTTCCGAAAAGTGACTCGTGGATAAACATGTAAAAAGGTACGTCACTTGAAATTGTTTAATTATCCTAAATTGATACTGGCTGGATTGGCCTGCGCTTTCTTGTCGGACAAAGCCTTCGCGGCCGCCACTCCGACCGTGTCGGTGTCAATTAACAGCGCTGCAGCTTACACGAACACGACAGCAGTTTCTCTGGCCTTCACGGTCACCAACGCCCCCACTCAAATTTACATCACCAATAACAGTGGCTGTACTACTGGTGGCAGTTGGCAAGCCTACTCAACACCGCTGGCCTGGACCCTTGGGCAAACGAACGGAACGGCGACGGTTTATGTTCAGGTCAAAAATGCTTCCAGATCTTCCACGTGCGTCTCGGCCTCTATAATTCACGACAATATCGCCCCGGTCGCCACCTCGATTCAAATCAACGGCGGTGCAGCTTACACTACGAGTACTGCCGCGACGTTGACGTTGGCGGCAACTGGCACTC
>JAYWAE010000163.1:0-2144 GCA_043782715.1 Pseudobdellovibrionaceae bacterium
TGAAAGCGAACCGTGCGGATGCACAGGCCAGCTTTTACCGAATTTTGCGCGACCAGTTCCCTGAGCTGCCTGAGGATTTTTCTTTAGCAGACCTCGCCAAGGTCGCCGCCTGGAAGCCGGTTAAGACAGTCGAAAAGCATCCGGCCGCAAGCGCCGCGACGGTGGCAGCCAGTGTTGGTGCATTTTTTCTGCTGCGTGAATATATGTCTGGTGCAGTCAATGGCGAAAGCATTCGTAACGTTGGCAAGCGCGCGAAGACTATAGTAGCAAGCGCCGCATCTATGGTTCCGACAAAAGTCATAAGTGCCAAGAAAAAGAGCGCCGGAACCTCAACCACCAAGGGCAGGAAGGGCAAAGCTGGCGCCAAAGCGACGAAAAAGGTTAGCACCAAAAAAGCCAAAGCAAAGCGCTGAGGCGCGAGCATAGCCATAATCTATAAAAGAAGGGCCGGAACCTAATTTCTAAATGGGCGAAATTAGGTTCCGACGAAAGCCTAACGGTTCGACTTCTCTTTAGCCGATTTGCCCGATGAGCTGGAGCTGGCGCCTGAACGGCTGCCTTGTTTGATTGAGCCGCTGCCCGATTTTTTATCCGAGCCTTTGTTGCCTGATCTGCCACTGGAACTTTGATTCTGTTGCGCCATTTTGTCTCCTAACTTTAGAGTCGACTTATTTCGACCCTATAACTTGCGACCATTCGCGCGGTCGCAGGGCACTTTTTGCAAATCTCGTTCCATGCGCATCGCGCCCGACTGGGATTTGCACTTCAGCCAACTTGAAATGCGCAAGTGGAGGTGAAAACTCATGGGCGATTTGTGCGAGTAAGATATTTTCATTCCAGTTTGGAGTAAGTCAGGTCAAACTCACGAATCGGGTGTGATCGAATCCTTTAGGCGAGAGATCGTTCACGAATTTGGAGGGCTCACGTTGACTACACGCCGGCGCGAGGAGAAATGGTCCCTGGCGGGGATTTTTGCCGATCAGCGGTCTTTAAACTAGAATTGGAAAATGAATCGCACATTGCTTGTGCTTCACTCTTCGAGGTCAGCCATGAACATCTATTCGGATTTTATCTTTCCGCGCATGTTTGATACCGTGGTGAGACATCAAGGATTTGAGTTGAGCCGCCACTCTCTGCTTGCGCGAGTGCGCGGCCGGATTTTAGAGCTCGGCATCGGCACGGGGCTAAATCTCGACCATTACCCGAGATGGGTCAAACACATAACCGCCGTCGAACCCAACCCGGGTATGATCGAGCGCTTGGAAAAGCGTGCATCCGGCCATCGAGTCTCAGTAGATTGCAGAATGACTCAGGCCGAAGACCTACCTTTTACCGCAGGCAGTTTCGACACCGTCATCAGCTCACTCACTCTGTGTAGCGTCGGAGATTTGCAGAAGGCCCTTATGGAAGTCCGCCGGGTGCTTGCGCCGGGAGGACAGTTTATTTTTATGGATCATGGCTTGAGTCCAGAGCCACGGATCGCGATGACGCAAAAAATGTTGAATCCCTTGCAGAAACTCATTGGCTGCGGTTGTCAGTTGACCGTGGATGTCGAAGACGAAATACGGCGCGCTGGCTTCAAAATTCAGGAATTGCAATCGCACTACGTTGGAACCGGTCCCAAATTTCTAGGCCATCTCTATGAGGGTGTCGCTATGGCTCACTCCGCCAGGCCCGGGCCGCTCATCCCCAGTACTGATGATTAAGTTTCATTTCGAACAACAGCTGACGGAGCAGCCTAGTGGGCCAGCTCCGGCAGATCCTTTTCATGCGGCGAATCGTCTTGGCCTTCGGAAATAATTTTAGCCTGAACCGCGATGTATTTTTCGGTTGCTTTGATCAGCCTTTTTTCGTCAAACGCCCTCTTCACTTCAGGCAACATATCGTTTTCTTCCTCTTCAATATGATGTTCGACGAGTTCAGCCAAGACCTTGATTTTGGCTCCCAACTGGTTCTCATCAGTTGCGCGTTTTACTTCTTCCATCAGCTGATCCGCGATTTCGTGCTCGGTGTCTCCCTCAAAGGCGTCTTCCTTAAAATCTTCTTTCGTCTTCATCAGTTCGTAGAGCGATTGCTCTTCAGCCTTTGCGTGCGTTAGCAGAAGCGGTGCGAACTCCTGAAAGGCTTGCGTTCTTTCCTTTAGA
>JAYWAE010000164.1:0-5662 GCA_043782715.1 Pseudobdellovibrionaceae bacterium
CGGGTGCCCGTCGACCCGGAACTGGAAAGTAAAGTAGGGCGGTACGCAAACGCCCTTATCTTCAAATCCCAAAACCAAGCTTTCCGCACAAACGTAGTCGTCGCGGCAAGGGTTCTCGCGGCTGCACCCGCGCTCCCCTTGAGGCTTGGTGAATTCCTTCATACATTGGGGAAACGTTTTACTCTTATTGAATAGGCAATCGTTGAAGCCGCTGCCTGCGGGCAGTGAACCGCAGCCAGCTTCAGGATGATCCTTCATGATACCGGGATCGCACGAACGCAGGCCGAGCGAACCGCCGGGAAATCCGCCGGTCTTTTTGCCTGCGTCGGCGCTTTGCGGATTGAGGATGAACTGCGCTCCCTTTGGCATGGGGAAAGATCTGGTTTTGACGTAGATGTCGCTAAACCAATCCTGGCCTGCCGGTTTCACGTCGCCGGCTTCAGTGGGTTCACCGAGTTCTTGACCTGAGTTCGAAACGCAAACGCCCATGCCTGGAGCCATTTCCGAGTGATGCAGCTCCTCGCAGCGCGTGCCGGCCGCGCAAGTCCAGCGTTTGAAGCTCGGGTCTTCCCCGTTGTAACAGTGAGCGCCCCAACCGTTGTACGCGCCGTGCCCGTCACTGGTTTTACCCACCACGTGTTCTTGCGGGCGTGAGGCGAAACCGGTCGAAAAGCCAGGCGCCTGACCTGCGGCAAGCGCATTTAAAACCACGCGCCGGCGCTCGAGATCGGCGAAGAAATGGCCTGAGCCTGGAACCACAACACCGTTGCCAGGATAGAGTGACACCATCGTTCCGTTTGGATTCCAGCGGTAAGGATCTTGCCCGACGAAGTGAAAGCCGCCGACGCCCCGGCTCTGATGGCAGCCCGTGCAGGTGATGTCGGTCAAGCGGCGCTTGAAGCCTTCGACTGATTTAATGTTGAGCATCTCGGCGAAGCGCACATCCTTTAATTGATTGGCGATTTCAGCGTCGGAGATCGTGCCCGCGAGAACATGATTGATCGCGCGTGAGAGCGCACCGGGCGCGGTTGAAAAGGCGTTCGTGGCTAGAAATTCAGCCGGAATCTGGATCACCCCACGATCCAATTCACTTAGACGCTGGTGTTTGAATTGCGGATCGAAAAGCCATTGGTAAAAAGCTTGGGCCTTGGTGCGATCAATCTGATTGTCCATCGGCGATTCTTCGAATGTTTGAGCCGTGGAGTTCCACTTGAAAACCTTGAGGAGATAAACGGCGTTGCCGCCGAAATCAGGCCGATTGGCGGCCGCCATACGCGAAAGCTGCATGTTGATTTCGAGCTGCTTGAGCAGCGAGCGGTCGCGCAGTTCCGGCGCCAGAGGACCATCTGCGGCCATGATCTTGTCCACGGCTGCGGATATCGACATGCCCTCGACATTGAAGGCCTGCCAGCGGCGCGCGATCTCCTGGCAGGTAATTTTTGAGCCCGGTGCCTTGGCGTGCAAAATCAAATTGATGGTCATCGGCAGTCGCGACATCACGGTCTTCGACTCATCGCCACCGACCGCAACGTTGTAGGCGAGCCGATAAATCAGCCGTGTTTCACCGCACGTCTCCGGATCCATGAATCCTTTGTCTAAACGGCTGATCACACCGACCAGCGAAAAGCGCGCGCGATCAAATTCTAGAAATCGCATGTCGAACATACGATTGTGAAAGTTCAAGCCGACGCCGTTTGTTTTTCCGGGTTTTCCGGCGCCGGCGTACGTGGCCAATTCTTTGCGGACCGCGGCCCAAATCGGTTTCACGAGTGGCAGCTGGGCCAGATACTGATTGGACAGGTTCGGCTTGCTTTGGCCGGTCGGGTCCATGAAGTAGGCCAGGCCAATGCCCTCGCCCGACGCTCTCTGTGAGAGAGTCTCCACAAGCCGCGGGTGGGTGATCGCCAAGCCGTCTTCCAGCCTGGAGTTCAAGTGGGCCCACGCGGGGGTCACCCAAATCAAGGCGGGTAAAAGTGCGAAAACTGCGCATAAACGCGACCATAAGCCAGAATTTGTCACTTCGAACTCCGCATGATTCATTTGGGTTTGGGTGCACCCTTATACAATGCACATTGAGTGCCTGAGCAAAACTCGTCTGGACGTGTGAAGCTATTCGGCGGAGACTTTGGCCATGGCCCATTGAGAACCGGGGAGCGGCGTCTTGTCCCTTCAGCTCATCTTCACTGACAAGAAATTTCGTCCGCTCTATTGGATCCAATTTCTCGGCGCGCTCAACGACAATCTGCTGAAAAACGGCATGGTCATTTTGGTCGAGTACAAAGGCTTGAGCGTGCTCGGCCTCGATCCGCCTTCGATCGTCGCGCTTGCTGGGGCGGTCTTTATTCTCCCGTTTTTTATGTTTTCCATGCTGTCCGGTCAAATCGCGGACCGCTTCGACAAAGCCCGCGTCGTACGCGCTATCAAACTTTGGGAATTGCTGATCACACTGACCTGCACGATCGGCTTTCTCGGGCACAATCTCTATGTTCTACTTGCCGCACTGTTTATGATGGGCTGCCATTCTACGTTTTTCGGTCCGATCAAATACAGCGCGCTCCCGGATCTGGTCGAGCCCGAAATGCTGGTCACCGCCAATGCCTACGTCGAAGCCGGCACCTTCATCGCCATCTTGATCGGAACCATCGGCGGCGGCTTTCTCATTTCCATGGCCGCCGGCGAGTACTGGATCAGCATGGTGATCAACGCCTGTGCGTTGACCGGTGTGGTGATGAGTTGGCGCATGCCTTCGCTGCCCTCCCATTCGCCCGATCTCAAACTGCGCTGGAAGCCTTTCGGGCTGATGGTGGAGAATTTCGGTTTGCTCAAGCGCAAGGCGGCGGTTTTTCATTCCGTTATTGGAATTTCGTGGTTTTGGGCCTTTGGCGCCGTGATCCTCTCGGTGCTACCGCCGTACTGCAAGGAATTCCTGCACGCCGATGAGCATGTGGTGACCTGCTTTCTCGCCATGTTTACCGTCGGCATCGCCATCGGCTCCATCCTCTGCGAACGCCTGTCGCGCGGACGCCTTGAGCTGGGCCTGGTGCCGGTCGGTTCGATCGGACTCACGCTCTTTCTCTTCGATCTGTCACTCGTGCGCCCGGTGGCACCCGATGCATCCGATCCACTGATGACGCTGGCACAGTTCGTGGCGAAGCCATTTGGTCCGCGCCTACTCTTCGATTTTACGCTGATGTCCGTATTCGGAGGTTTCTACATCCTGCCGCTGTACACGGCTTTGCAAGCCCGCAGCGCCAAGCGTAGCCGTTCGCAGGTGATCGCCGGCAACAACGTGATGAATTCGATCTTCATGGTCGGTGGTGCGATAGGCGTGATGGCCTGCCACTCTTTTGGTCTCGGTATTCCCAACACGCTTTTGATTTTGGCTTTTTGCAATGTCGTGGCGGCTGCGTTTATCTTTTCGATGGCGCCGGAATTCCGTTTGCGCTTCTACGCGCTCGTGCGCCGCCGCGCCCGACGGATGCGCCAGTTTAGCTAAATCACCCGGTCGTTGCCACCGTCGATTGGCACTTGCGCACCAGTCGTTTTAGCGAACGCCGGCCCGGCCATCGCGGCCACCAGCTGCGCGACATTCTTCGACGTGATTTCGGTTTTGAGCAAATTCTTTTTCTTGTATTGATCGACGGTCAATCCATAGTGTTTAGCGCGATTGGCGATGACCTCGTCGCTCCAAATGCCGGTGTCGAACACTGCATCGGGATGAACCGTATTCACCCGTACGCCGAACGGCGCCAGTTCAAGTGCCGCGACCCGCGCCAGTTGGGTGAGTCCGGCCTTGGCCGTGCTGTAGGCCGAAGCGCCCGGCCCCGGAGCCGGCACGTTTTTCGAGCCGACGACGACGATGGTGGGATCAAATCCAAGCTTGAGCATGGGAATCGCCGCTTTGATCGTGCGCCAGTGACCCGACAAATTGATGTCGAGAGTGCGTGTCCATTCTTCTTCAGGAAGGTCCGCGATCGATTTGCCGGGCGGAAAGGTGCCTGCATTGGTGACTAAAATGTCGAGTCCACCAAAGTGGCATGCGACGGCAGCCAAAGCATTTTCAATCGAAGTCGAACTGGTCACGTCGCAGACTACGCCGATCAGGCCGTCGCCTTTGAATTCCTCGGCCACATTCGGATTCACATCCAAAACGCCAACCGCCGCACCCAGTGCCTTCAGCTCCATGGCAACGGCTTTGCCAATGCCACTGGCACCGCCGGTGACGACCGCGATTTTGCCTTGCAGAGCGGGTTTACCGCCACCGATGACTTTCAACTTCGCCTGTTCGAGTTCCCAGTATTCAACGTCAAAGAGGTCGGCTTCCGAAACCGGCTTCCATCCTCCGAGTGCTTCGCCCCATTGCAAGCAGCGGCGCGTATGCGTGGTGATATCGCCGACAATGCGCAGAGCTTTACTCGAAGCTGCCACGTTCACGCAGCCAGCCCCGGGCCAAACGACCCAGCGCGGGCAGGTGTCGAGTTCTTTGTGTCCCGGTTTGGCGTGACGCTGATAGTAGGCGTGATAATCGGCGGTGTAGGCCGCGACCGATTTAGCCGCGGACTCATTAAACATCATCGGTTTAGGCTTGATGTGAATCACGTGATCGGGAGTGACCGTCCCACGCGCGCTCACCGAGCCGGCTTTATCCCAAGCCGCGAATCCTGCAGCCTCAGGGCCGGAGTCCAAGCGCAATAGCACGGGATGGCCGGCCGCAGTCGCGAGCTCTTTTCGCAATTCCGCCATCATAGCCGCCGTAGGTAAGGCCTTGGGTGGGGCCTCTCGCTGCGTATTTGCTTTGCGCTTAGCCAAGAATTCCTCAGCCTTTGTCACCAGCCGAATCATGTTTTCATAAGCGATACGCGCATCATCATGAAAAGTGAATATGCCGTGGTTCAATAGCACCATGCCTTCGTAATTTTCCCATTTCACGTCCCGGGTGAGTTCAAAAACTTTGCGCGCCAGCACGAAGCCGGGCATCACATACGGAACAAACAAAACCTTTTCGCCAAAAACTTCACGCGCGAATTTCTCGCCGTTGGGGGTATTGGTCATCGTCACCACCGCATCCGAATGCGTGTGCTCGACGAATTTGTACGGAATGATCGCATGCAAAATAGCTTCAACCGAAGGTGCCGGAGCAGAGGGATTGGTCATTGCGGCCTTCTGTTCGCGCACCATATCGCCGTCGCTCAACGTCTCAAGGCGGGCCATGCGCAAAAGCACGTCCATCTTGACCGGCGAAAACCCCTGGGGCTCGATGGTTGCCAGGTCCCAACCGCTGCCTTTGACGTACAGAAGCTCTTCACGCTCACCAAACAAGTTCAAGCGCGACGCTTTGACTGAAGTGTTGCCGCCTCCATGCTGGACCAGCGCGGGCTCCTGGCCCAGCAAACGCGAGGTGTACGCACGCATTGCGACCGGATCGGTTTTAAATGCATTGGCTTCAGTTTCATTCCAGCGGCTAATCATGATTGCTCCTCGATTTGAGGAGTGGAGTTTAGTTAGGCGGTGAGTGGAAGGTCAATTTGACATTTGCCGGGAGCGCTTTGCACGCTCCCTTTTAAAAATAAAAAAACCCGCGTCGTCCCTTACGCGGGCCCATCAGCTATTTCTACCCTTAACTGCTAGGCCCAGTTCCTCTGGCAACCCGGCCGGCCTATCT
>JAYWAE010000165.1:0-5648 GCA_043782715.1 Pseudobdellovibrionaceae bacterium
CTCACTTCGCATTTGAAAAGAATCAACGAGCAAATAACCAGGAGCACGCACTAGATGGAAACCAATATTCGGGCCGATGAGATCAGCCGAGTACTGAAAGAGCAGATCAAGAATTACAACAAGGCCATCGAGGTCAGCGAAACCGGCAGCGTGCTCTCGGTTGGTGACGGCGTGGCGCGAATTTACGGTTTGGAAAAAGCGATGGCCGGTGAGCTCGTCGAATTCCCCGGCGGTATCACGGGCATGGTGCTCAACTTGGAAGCCGATTCCGTTGGGGTTGTGATCTTCGGTACCGATCGTGACATTCGCGAGGGCGACACGGTCAAGCGCACCAAAAAAATCGTGCAAGTTCCGGTTGGCGAAGCCCTTCTCGGCCGCGTCGTCGATGGTTTGGGCATTGCGATCGACGGGCGTGGGCCAATTCAGTCGCCGCACTCTCGAGTCGTGGAAATCAAAGCTCCCGGCATCTTGGCGCGTAAATCGGTGCATGAGCCGATGCAAACCGGCATCAAGTCGATCGATGCGATGATTCCAATCGGCCGCGGTCAGCGCGAACTGATCATCGGCGATCGCCAAACCGGCAAGACCGCCATTGCGATCGACACGATTATCAATCAAAAAGGCCAAAACGTTCATTGTTTTTACGTCGCCATCGGACAGAAAAAATCGACGGTCGCGCAAGTGGTGGAAAAATTGCGAAATGCTGGCGCCATGGAATACACGACCATCATCGCCGCGACCGCATCGGATCCGGCTCCGCTTCAGTTCCTCGCGCCCTACACCGGTTGCACCATGGCCGAATACTTCCGCGACAGCGGCCGCCACGCTCTCATTATTTATGATGATTTGACTAAGCAAGCTCAGGCTTACCGTCAGTTGTCGCTGCTCCTGCGCCGTCCTCCCGGCCGCGAAGCTTATCCCGGCGACGTGTTTTATCTCCACAGCCGCTTGCTCGAGCGCGCCGCTAAAATGAGCGACAAAGATGGAGCGGGTTCACTCACCGCTTTGCCGATCATTGAAACTCAGGCGGGTGACATTGCCGCTTACATTCCGACCAACGTGATTTCGATTACAGATGGTCAGATCTTTCTTGAAGGCTCTTTGTTCTATAAAGGTGTTCGTCCTGCCGTCGACGTGGGTAAATCCGTGTCGCGTGTCGGTGGTGCCGCTCAGATTAAAGCCATGAAGCAGGTAGCCGGTACGCTAAAACTTGAGCTCGCGCAGTTCCGCGAACTCGAAGCTTTCGCGGCTTTCGCTTCCGATCTAGATGCGGCTACGCAAGCTCAGCTCGCGCGCGGCCGCCGTCTGGTCGAAATTTTAAAACAGGCTCAGTACACACCGTTCACCGTTGAAAAACAGGTGGCCGTGATTTGGGCCGCGACCAACGGATACCTGGACACTTTCCCCGAGGCCGACGTGAAGCGCTTCGAAAAAGAAGTCGTCGAATTCTTGAACGCCAAGTACTCGAAGATTTTGAATTCGATCCGCGACAAAAAGCAGTTGGACGATGAAATCAAACGCGACTTGAAGACGGCTTTGGAAGAATTCAAAGCGATCTTCAGACCGACGCAGAAAAAGTAAGAGGCTATGGCCAACTTAAAGGACATACGCAACCGGATTCAAAGCGTGAAGAACACGCAGCAAATCACGCGCGCCATGAAAATGGTGTCGGCGGCGAAGCTGCGCCGGGCTCAGCAGAATATTATGAATCTGCGTCCGTTCGCGCGCCAAATCCTGTCGGTGATTGCCGACATCGCGGTCACTCACCGCGTGCGCCATCCGCTGCTTTCGACCAATGAAGATCCTAAAAAGGTTCTATTCGTGGTGGTGACTTCGGATCGCGGTTTGGCTGGCGGGTTCAATAACAACCTGAACCGTTTCGCGCACAAATATTACACTGAGAACAAAAACGGTTACGAGAAGATGGACTTTTTGTTCATCGGACGCAAAGGCGCCGACTATTTCAAAGCGCGCAAAATTCAGGGTATCGACACGATTTTGAACCTGGCGCGTGAGATTTCTTACACACTGGCTACGGGCGTGGCGGAGCGTTTGATGGAAGCCTTTACCGAAGGCGGCTATGACGCGATTTACTTGATCTACAACGAGTTCAAGTCGGCGATTGCCCAGGAGCTCAAGATTGAGAAAATGCTGCCGGTCGACATCGCGCAGGCGAGCCTCAAAGATGAAGGCAAAGCGCCGTTTTCGAAGGATATGATTTTTGAACCGTCCCCCGAGCTGATCATTGATGACTTGCTCAAGAAACACTTTGGTGCGCAGGTCTTTCGCGCCATGAGCGAAAGTGTTGCCGCGGAGCACGGCGCGCGCATGGCCGCCATGGAAAGCGCGACTAAAAACGCCGGTGAAATGATTCGTACGATGACTTTGACTTACAACAATCTCCGCCAAGCTTCGATCACGACGGAACTCATCGAGATCACGAGCGGCGCGGAAGCTCTCAAAGGTTAACAGGAGTATTTATGCAGGTAGGATTTATCAAACAGGTGCTGGGTCCGGTCGTCGATGTGGAATTTCCCACTGGAGACATGCCCCAGATTTACAATGCCCTCAAGTTGACCAACAAATCGATCAACGCGATTGAGGGAAATCTCACTCTCGAAGTCGCGCAGCACTTGGGCGACCGGGTTGTGCGCGCCATCGCGATGGACACGACGGACGGCTTGGTTCGTGGCGACAAAGTCACAGACACCGGCGATTCGATCAAAACTCCGGTTGGCCCAGAAGTTTTGGGACGTATCTTGAACGTGATCGGCGAACCTGTTGATGAAGGCCCAAAAGTGAATGCCAAGCAATCTTGGTCGATTCACCGTGAAGCGCCGAAATTCGAAGATCAGTCGACCCAAGCGGAAATGCTGATGACGGGAATCAAAGTCGTGGACTTGCTCGCTCCGTACGCCAAGGGCGGAAAGATCGGTTTGTTCGGCGGCGCCGGCGTCGGTAAAACCGTTTTGATTCAAGAGCTGATCCGCAACATCGCCACCGAGCACGGTGGATACTCGGTGTTCGCGGGTGTCGGTGAACGGACTCGTGAAGGGAACGATTTGTTTCATGAGATGACCGAATCGGGCGTTATCAAAAAGACCGCTCTGGTTTTCGGCCAGATGAATGAGCCGCCAGGCGCGCGTGCGCGCGTGGCTTTGACAGGTCTGACGATGGCGGAATATTTCCGCGATGAAGAAGGCCAGGACGTTTTGTTTTTCGTCGACAACATTTTTCGCTTCACACAAGCGGGAGCCGAAGTGTCCGCGCTTCTTGGCCGTATTCCTTCCGCGGTCGGTTATCAGCCGACTTTGGGAACAGAGATGGGGAATTTGCAGGAAAGGATTACGTCGACCAAAAAAGGTTCGATTACTTCTGTGCAAGCCGTTTACGTTCCGGCAGATGACTATACCGATCCGGCCCCGGCTACGACCTTCACGCACTTGGATGCCACGACGAACTTGGATCGTGATATCGCGGCCAAGGCCATTTACCCGGCCGTGCATCCGCTGAATTCGACCTCGCGTCTTTTGGATCCGCAAATCGTCGGTGAAGAGCATTATCGCACGGCCCGCGACGTGCAGGCGCTGTTGCAGCGCTATCGGGAATTGCAAGACATCATCGCGATTCTCGGTATGGATGAATTGAGTGAGGAAGATAAGTTGGTTGTGGGCCGCGCCCGCCGGGCCGAACGCTTTCTCTCGCAACCGTTCTTCGTCGCGGAACAGTTCACCGGTATGCCGGGCAAATATGTCGACATCAAAGACACCGTGAAGGGCTTCCGCGAAATTCTCGATGGCAAACATGATGGAGTGCCTGAACAGGCCTTCTACATGGTGGGCACGATCGAAGAAGTCCTCGAGAAAGCGAAGAAATTGGCGGTTTAAGTGTTTAAGCTAAATTTGGTTACTCCTGAAAAACGCATGGTGACGGACCTCGAAATCGACGAGGTCACCGTGCCCGCATATATGGGGCAGCTGGAGATTTTTCCTGGCCATGCACCGCTGATGACGACTTTGGGAACCGGCGTATTGAAATACAAAGCCAAGGGTGGAGCCGCCTCCGAATCGGTCGTCGTGAGCTGGGGTTACGCGCAAGTGAATCCTGAGGGCGTGATTATTTTGGCCGAAACCGCGGAGTCGATCGAAGAGATTGACCGTGCCCGCGCGGAAGCCGCCCGCAAAAAGGCTGAGACCGAATTGATGGAGCCGATCCTCGAGCCAGATCAAATCGCCAAAATCCAACATAAGCTCGCCCGCGCCAACGCGCGTATTGCGGCTGTCGACGGTAATCAAAATCATTAAGTGAAACTTTTGTCTGCCCCACTCTTATTCATCGGAGTGGCATTTTGCTGGGTGAGCTGTACGCCGGTTTTTGCGGCCACGGAAGTCGCGATCACAGTCGATGATCTTCCCACACATGGACAGTTGCCGCCCGGAGTGAGCCGCGAAGATATCGCGCGCAAAATGACTGCAGTCCTGAAAAAACACTCTGTCCCCGACCCTTACGCTTTTATTAATGCGGGGAAAGTTGACGTTCTCGGCGAGTCGGCCGGCACGCTAAAAATTTGGCAAGAGGCGGGGTTTCCGTTCGGTAACCACACCTACCTTCACACTGGCCTAAACAAACAGACAGCGGCTGAATTCAGCAAAGAAATTGAGCAGAACGAGCCGATGCTTAGAAGACTTAGTGGCGAGAAAGATTGGCACTATTTCCGCTATCCGTTCCTGCGTGAAGGCGAAACCTTGGAAAAGCGCAATGCGGTTCGCAAATATTTGGCGGATCACGGCTATAAAATCGCACAGGTGACTATTGATTTTGAAGACTGGAGTTGGAACGATCCTTACGCCCGTTGCAAAGAGAAAGGCGATGAGAAGGCGATGTCGTGGCTGGAAAAAACTTACTTGCAAAATGCGACGGAGCATCTCGAGCGCGCTCGAATTTTACAGAAGGGTTTATTTAAGCGCGAGATCCCGCATGTTTTGCTTTTGCACATCGGCGCATTCGACGCTGAAATGCTCGACAAGCTGCTGACGGCTTACGAGAAGAACGGCGTCAAATTCGTGTCGCTGGTGCAGGCTGAAAAAGATGAAGTTTATGCTGTTGATCCGGGCATCGCAGCAAAATGGGGTTCGGAACTCACCTATCAAATTCTGAACGCCCGAGGCAAAAAGCTCAAGGACGTCGGATTGATGAAATACGACGGCTATCCAGCAGCGCAACTCGAAAAAATCTGCCTTTAGTTACTCCACAGGAGATGGCATCGGTGAAGGCATGGGGCCCGCGGAGTCGTTGCTTAGGCCTGGCTCTTTGCTTTGCGCGGGAGCGCGCACTTCGGGATTGTTGAGTGACTCACTAAGGTCGGCTCCGCAATCGGGGTAGTGTGTGCTGATATTGAGTACGGACAGGAATGCGCCCTGCCCTTCGACCTCAGCGTCGTGATTGGCATTGATCACGACCATTTTAGCGCGCTGATCGGGCTTGAGATGCACCAGCCAACGGGCCGTGGCCACGCCCGACGCGTAATAAATCAAAAGATCATAGGCGCCCTTGTCGATCTCTTTGCCGGCCCTTTCAAGTGAGGCGGGAGTGAGCTGAAAAAAGCTGGCCTGGCCGCGAAAGTTTTTTTGGAAAGACTGGAAGAAGCG
>JAYWAE010000166.1:0-14993 GCA_043782715.1 Pseudobdellovibrionaceae bacterium
TTGTAACGCTAGGCCGCTCCTGGTCGCTCCGTGCCTTCATTCCAGTTCGTCATCTTGCCCTTTTCCCGATATCGCCATTTCAGCAAATCGGCCTCGGTCTGCCGCTCGGTTCGTTTTTATGTTGAATATATTCGCCGGCACGCCCTTTTTGTCGAAATGGCGATATTGGAAATTTGCGGCCTTCGCTACTGAGCGACATACCGTGAGCGAAATTGTGCAAACCTAAGCCTGACGTTGATTTCCGGCGGCCTCACAATTACGGTTACAAAAATCTAGGGGGATAAAATGGCATTGAATCGCCGCGAATTCTTGGGCGCAGTTTTGGGTTCGAGCATGTTGCACGCGGTGGCGCCGATTCCACGAGTGAATGGTGCGGACAGCTTTTTTGGCGGCAGTGAGGCCACTAAAAAAGGCTTTTCGATTCTGCAGGGAATGACTGACGAAAGCACTTCACAGTTCACGCTCGTTCTGCCTAAAGGTGCGTACAGCATCGAAGCCACGGGCGGCTCCAACTCGCTCAACCTCAACACTCGCGTCGTGGACCGACCCTTCTCAGATTTCGTAGTGCACAAGGTTTCGGTATCCGGCCTGCAACTGGGCGTGGCGTACAACTTGCGAGTGCTCGATTCCACGGGCGCGGTGGCGGACGAACGTATTTTCCGCGCGCTCGATTTAAGCGAACGCAAGGTCAAGCTCGCCTTCGTTTCGTGCCAGCTCGATCTTTTTCACCATGACGATATCTGGGCCCAAGTCGAAAAGCAAAAAGCCGACTTGGTTTTCTTCACCGGCGACAATGTGTACTGCGATCGCACTTCACTGATCCACAAAGCGCCGGCCGACGCCAAACAATTATGGGAACGCTACGTGCTCACGCGTAACCGCGTGGCATTTTACTATCAAAAGGAACTGACTCCCGTCCTCGCCATTTGGGACGACCACGATTTCGGCACGGACAATGGGGATCGCACGTTCGCCTATGCCGCGGACTCCGCCATCGTGTTTGACACTTTCTTCGCGCAAGATGCGCGCCCTGCTCTCAGCGTCGGCCCGGGCATCGCGCGCAGGTTGTCCGCTTTTGGCGGCGAGATGTTCTTACTCGACGACCGCACCTGGCGCGATGCCAAGGGCACTGCCAACGGTAAGATGTTTGGCGCGGCTCAAGACGCATGGCTTGCGGGCGGGCTCAACGATTCTCCGGCATTTATCATCAGCGGTTCCGTTTTCTTCGGTGCCTACAGCAGCGGTGAATCTTATGAAGGCCCCTTCCCCGCGGACTTCAAAGAATTCAGGGCGCGCATTCAAGCAGCGCCCTGCGTTTGCGCCTTCATTTCGGGCGACGTGCACTATTCGGAAGTGATGGATATCGAAGCCGCGCAAGTCGGTTATCCGACAGTGGAAATCGTCTCGAGCGGCATCCACAGCTACACCTTTCCCGGCCACGAGAACCGCTTCACCAATCCGCGCCGTCGGGCCGGCTGTGCTTTTGGTGCGCACAATTTCGTCATGTTCAATGGTGGCTTCGCGCAAAAACAAATCCGCGGAGAGGTTTCGTCCTACTCCGCGGGAAAAGCCGAGTTCAGCAC
This sequence comes from Pseudobdellovibrionaceae bacterium, assembly GCA_043782715.1. Taxonomy (GTDB): domain Bacteria; phylum Bdellovibrionota; class Bdellovibrionia; order Bdellovibrionales; family UBA1609; genus JALHOQ01. The sequence goes on from JAYWAE010000166.1 coordinate 1,584, forward strand.
CCAGCTTCTGATTCAGCGCTGAGGTAGCCGAGTACCCTATCTGCAGGTTCTCCAATTGACGTAATAAACGGCGTGGGCCGAACCGTCGATGCTATCGAGCGTGAGCGACGCTTGGTCCGGGCCTTTCGACACCAGCATGAGCTTGGTCGAAACGCGCAGGTCGGCTTGTCCGCCGCAAGGTGAGACTTCGCTGTCGGCCGCGCGGCCGTTGCTTTCCACAGTGTCGGAGGAGATTTGATAGTCCTCCATCAATGGGCCCTGAAAATCGTATTTCATGTTGATGCGATCTTTGCCGCCGCCGCCACCACTGAAATTAAACATCGAATGCAAGCGTGCACGCGAGTTGGCGGGCAAAGCGACGAAACCGCGGAAATCAACATTGGTGATTTCCATCTGCATTCCGTTTGGAATCGTAACCGGAATTACGGCATCGCAGTTCATCTGATCGCGATTTACTTTCTTTACCGGATCGACTTTGGCGATGAATTGATCAAAGAGCATGGTGAAAGAGAGATTGTCGGGCGCGAATACGACGCGCATGGTGCCGGCGGGACAGCCGCTACCGGCGTAAGCTTCGCGGCCGTGGCCGACTTGGCCGGGACGCTCGGAGCGTTGATTGCCGTGAGTGCCGCTTGTACCGCGTTTGAAATCGTGTTCACGGTCGGCGGCCGAAACATTGAGACAAAGTGAGAGAGAAGGCATCAGCAAGAAAGTTTTAGTGAATGTGGAGAGGCGCATGGAAACTCCTTTGCAAGGACCAGGAGACTAAATAGGCGCTTTTTTAAAAAAAAGAAAGGGGAGGCGGTCGCCTCCCCTTAAAAAGTACGCTTCTTAAATTACGGGCAGCTGCGCCATTGCAAGTGGTAGATCAGGCCGGCCGAGATATCGGCGCTGTCAACCGTGGCCATAGCTTGATCGCTAGCCGAGTTCGACTGAACCAACATGCTGGTGTTGGCGCGCAGAATCGTGTCAGCTCCGCAAGCCGTCCACACGACTCCGACGACACCGAGACTATCCGACTTTAGGTATTCAGAAGAAGTCGGTCCGTAGAAAGTTTTGGTGGTGCGGAAACCATTCGGGTTGTTCGCGAGGAAGTAGTTTACGGCAAGTTGTGCGCGTCCGCCGGCGGGCAGGCCGGTGAAGCCACGATAATCGATGCCGACAACCGAGACGCTGAAACCTTGGGGAACGTGAACCGGAATCGCGATGTTACAAACTTTGCGGCCGAAAGCCACGCCGCCGCCGGCTTCCACAACGTATTGGTCAAACAACATGCTGATGGATTTTTGATCGGGAGCGAGCGAGATACCAACTGAACCGCCGGGACAACCGGTGCCGCCGTAAGACGGAGTGCCGAGACGAAGATCGTCGGCGTGAGACATGACTGAAGCGAAGGCAATGGTGAGCAGCAAACCGAGAGTCGATTTCATAGAATCCCCCTGAGTATACGTTTTTTGTTTATTTTCTAGAGGACATCATGTCCCGCATGACAACCCATAAGGCAACGAATGTGCCAGCTTTCGCGAGACCCACAATGACGCTCAGTCTCGTGCAGCTAAAATACCGATTTGAGGCAGAAATAATTTATGATGCGTACGTTGTAAGCATTGGGAAACGGGGACACAATGGCCCCAATTCTGACAAAGGTCGATAGGATATTCTGCTACTACTGCCTTTGGGTGGTGACGAAAAACCCATGTAGCACATCGCACAGGCGCTCGAAGCGCTGTGAATCGCCAAAGAATCCGGCTTGGCGGAAGTGATCGATTTTCAACTCCGCGAGCACCTCGCCAAAAGGCTGTGTATCGCGTTCGATCATTCCATCGCTGTAGTCGTCGTAGTCATGGAAGGCTCTTAATATATAAAAGAGTCTCAGCGGCCAACACCATTCATTTCTTGGGGCCGCGCAAACTACAGAAGCCACTCTGGCGGCGGCCACGTCGGCCTCCGTCTTGCCATTAAAGACACCCGTGACGGCCTCGCCGGTAAATACTTCGAAAAAATTCTTGTGCTGGTGCATATTGAAGCCCGATGCACGCAGGGCGAGATGCGTGCCCCGGTATTTTTCAGGCAGGTCTATGCAAATTCGCGCCAGCTTCGTGCCCTGGTGAGGACTGGCCAAAGTCACCAAACCGAGCACTTTGTTCTTGGGAATATCGGGCTCCATTAAGAGATGACGGGCAACCAAGCCACCCGCAGAATGCCCGAGGAAATGAACCGGCTGATTCGGATCCCGCCATACTGGATGCTGGTCTAGGAACGCTCGCGCCCGTGCGGCCATCTCGGAGATAGGGCCAAAGCCCATGCCTGTGACATTGTGAAACTGAACCCCGCGCTTGGTCAGGGCCCGGTCGATGTTGCGCGAGACGGGGCCGAAGTCGAGGAACGACCAGTGAGCGTTGTCGCTCCCGGAAGTGCTCATTCCGCGCAAGAAGAAGACGTGAATTGCCGACATGAATAGTGAAGTTACCATTCACCACCGGCCGGCGCAAAGCCCGCCTTAAGTCTCGACACATACAGTTCTCCAGTGGAAATGCCGATTTAAACCCTGAGGTGAAGTATGGGATTTGTAGGCATTATCGTCGTGCTGGTCAGCGTGTTCGGCGGATACGTTCTTGCCGGCGGCCATTTGCACGTCGTCTTTCAACCCTTCGAGGTGATGATCATCTTCGGCGCCGCGCTCGGCGGCTTCTTGATCGGCAATCCGCTGTCGACTTCGAAAATGGCATTTGCGAAAGCCATCAAAGCCATCATCGGCAAGGGACCTTCCAAAAAAGACTACATCGAACTCTTGCAGCTGCTCTTCCAACTCTTTCAGATTTTCCGCAAAGACGGTCCGCAAGCGGTTGAAAAACATATCGAGGAGCCGAACTCGTCTGAGATTTTTAAATTGTACCCGAACTTCCTCAAGAATCACCACGCTGTGGACTTCTTGTGCGACACGATGAAGATCACGTTGTCGGCCGATTTGTCCCAGTACGACGTCGACGACCTTTTGGATCAAGATATCAAAGTGACGCACGAAGAAGAACACGCCGCCCAGCATGCCGTGCAAAATACCGGTGACGCATTTCCGGGTCTCGGGATCGTGGCCGCAGTTTTGGGGATTGTGCATACGATGGGATTCTTGGATCAAGGCGCCACCACAATTGGTGAACACGTTGCCGCCGCTCTGATCGGAACGTTCCTCGGGGTTTTGGCGTGTTATGGTTTTGTCAGCCCGATTGCTTTGAAAATGAAAAACGACATCGACGCCGAAGGCCGGTACCTCTCGGTGGTGAAAGCCGCGATGGTTTCACTGCAGCGCGGAGCGCCTCCCTTGGTGTGTGTCGAGTTCGCGCGCCGTTCGATTTATCCGAATGACCGCCCGACCTTTGAAGAGATGGACACCGCGACTAAAGAAGCTAAGAAAGCGGCTTAAATATGGCAGAGAAAGAACCCATAATCGTCATAAAGAAGATCACGATCGCGGCAGCCGGGGGCCATGGCGGCTCCTGGAAAGTCGCGTTCGCCGATTTTATGACAGCTATGATGGCCTTCTTTCTCTTAATGTGGCTTTTGAATCAAACTCCTGAAATTAAGAAGAACGTCTCGGATTATTTTTCTACCCCGAGCGTGATTGAATATAATTTTTCGAACTTTGGCGTCGAGCTGACGCTCGAGAAGCTCTTCCTAGATCTGACCAATGAGCCGCTCAAGGTTTTGCAAGACTTCATGCAGCCGATGGACTACACGCCCAACTTTTTGCAAATGGGTTCCAAGAACATCGTCATGGCTTCGCTAAGCGAAGAGCTTGGGGACTATGCCTCAGGCTTTGAAGTCCAGGGCGACACCATCGAGATCAAATTTCCCGAGAGCAAACTATTTGAAGACGGCAGCACGGTAACCCGTTCGCAGTTCACCACCATCATGGATCGCCTAAACAAGTTTACCGCCGGTCTGGAAGACGCCGACGTGTTCGTCGATTCCGTCGTCTACAACAACAGCGTCAAAGGCCAGAGTATGGATCTGGCGAAAAAGGTAGCTGAAAAGCGCCTGGACATGGTGATTGCCCAAATCAATCAGCGCTTGGAACATCAGAGCGTTGACTTGAAACTAAAAGCCGATGGCCGCCAGGGCGCGCGCCGCCAAGACGGACGCCCAGAAGAAGGCTACATCCGTGTTCAGATCAAACAAAAAGAATTGACCTCGGACGGCCGCAAGCCGCGCCTCCTCGGCCGGATCATGGGTAAAGACGACGAGTCGATGGATGTGTACAACAACTTCGTGAACAAAATGACGAAGACCAAGAAGAAGAAAAAAGGCGAGGCTCCCGCTGAAGCAGCGCCCCAGGCCCCAGAGGCTCCCGAGTCTGAACGACCCGGCGAATAAGTGCCCATCTACGGCGGTTCGGGAATTTAATTTAGAGTCCATTCCGCCAAGCCTGTAATACACGGTCGCCACGGCGGCACAATACTCGCTATAAAACGCCTCGAACTTAAGATGAACACGTTCAAAAGGAGTTGAACATGCTACGTATTCTTTTGCTTGCGCTCACGGCCATGGGTTTGGCCGCCTGCTCGCACGACGACGGCGGCAATAAAGGCAGCAAGCCACAAGCCCCCTCGCGCGTTTCCGAACACAAACCGACGGAATGCCCGGTTGGGATCGAAGGCGTCTATACTTTACCAGGCGCCAAAGCGTCGATCACCATCCGTAAGTATGGTGGGAATCTCGAAGTGAGCCTTTCCACCGGCGATAGTATCATCGTCGACGGCCGCCCCACCGCGGTCAAAGATGGCAGCAGCACGGCGATTTGTACCGGTGGAAGCATTGAGTTTCGCACGGTCAATTCCGATGGCACGCTGGAAGTGGAGTCATTGGAGAAGGCCACGGGCGGCATCAACTTCCATTCGCGCGACAAACAAGGTAACCCGCAAGAGCATTTCATCCCCCGCACGGGCGATGCCGCTCCTATTGGCGAAGTCGCTCCAGCCGGCGACCAGCCCAAGTCGCCGGCGCAAGGCGCGGTTACGTGCTCGACGGGTTTTGCATACACCTATCAGTATTCGGTGAACGATTGCAAAACCGGCTCGCATACGCTTTGTTCTTTGATCGAAGCATGCGCCGCTTTGGCGAACGACGAGTTCAACAACGGCTGTGCTCACGACGATCGCATGAAGCAATTCGGTAAGATGTGTAATTAGGTTTTAGTTACTGGTTTTAAAAAGTAAAAAAGGCGGCGCATCCATTGTGCCGCCTTTTTTATTGGTTAAGATCGTCCAGTACTAGTGCAAGAGCCGCTCCGAATAGGGCCCATTTGGCGGAGAAAATAGGGGTATTTTACAGGGTTACGGGCCGTGTTTTGTCACCTCCCGACCGACAAGCGCCAGATTAAGGTGGACCGTTGGACCTGAGCGGCCTAGAAATAGGCCTACCAGAAACAAGGCCTTATATATAGACATGGACCCGCTCAAAACCCTTTGGCTCGATGCCACCTTTACTGCGATTGATTTGGAGACAACGGGTAAGTACCCGCTCGACGCCGAAATCTGCGAAATGGCCGCGGTCAAATGGCAGGGCGGAAAAATCATTGGTGAGTTCCAGTCTCTGATTAAACCCACATTTCGCATGTCCGACGAAGTGATCGCCATTCACAATATCACCAATGAAATGGTCGAGACCGCGCCTGTGTTGAGTGAAAAGTTGGCCGATTTTCACCGCTTCATCGACGGCACTTTCGTACTCGCGCACCATGCGCCGTTTGATATGGGATTTTTGGCTTGGGAATTTGAAAAAGCACGTCTGCTCCTGCCAACTTTGCCGGTGTTTTGCTCGAGTCTATTGAGCCGGCACTTAAATGCGAATGTTCCGAATCACCGTTTGAGCACTTTGGCAGCACATTTTAAAATCGACGCCGGCGCCGCTCACCGGGCGCTCGACGACGCCCGCGCATGTTTGCATGTAGGGTTAAAATATTTCGAAAAGATGGGTCCTGAGGCCAAGATTTCAGATTTGCTGGGCGTGCAAACCACACAACTGCCGTGGTCGCGATTCTCGATCGATGCGCTCACGGAGCGCGAGCACTACCGCACGCTCGTGCGTGCGCTGCGCGACCGCCGCGAAGTTTACATCACGTACGAAGGCGGTTCGCGCCCGGGGCAATCGCGCAAAGTATTTCCGTTGGGTCTTGTGCGCAATCCCGAGGCGGACTTTTTAGTTGCGACTGAGGGGAATAACGAAGGTGATGATGTTAAGCCTAAGCGGTATTTCTTGGATAAGGTTACTGCGGCTAGCATGGCTTAGTGCCGGGATTAGATTGTCTGGTGCAGTAGCTGATGGGCCTTAGTGCTCTTACTAGTATTTTAGCCGCTAAGGCCTAGTGCCCGTTATCCACTAACCCTGTATAAATTTACCCGCGACCGCAATACACTTTCTTGATCGTGCCAGCGTGAATGGCATTGCGAACAAAGCGTGATCAGATTTTTCGCTGTAGTAGGCCCTCCCAATTCGACGGCGAGTCTATGATGATAGTGCAAAAATCGCGTGCGCCCGCAGCGCTGACTACTGGGTAGTATAGCTTGGCATGTGCGCCCGTCGCGTAAATTCACCTCGTGATAAACTGCCGCCGGCCGCGGACGTGCTGACGCACCTGCACCTGTCTGAGACATATGAAGTGTGCTGGTCGACGGACCGGTCTGCATCGAACCCGCAGATTTTACCGGGCTATCTGCGGTTCGATCTACGTTTGCTGATTTCTCGTGGTTTCGCTGTGCCTTGCGAACGGGATCATGCTGGTTTCGGTATGATTCAACTGTCGTCGCAATCGCTTCTTCAAACCCGACGCAATGACCGACCTTTTGGCTGACGAAATCTTGGACCCATTTCAGATCACGCATTGTCGCCTCGTCGAAGCCGACCTGAAGCTGTGTGCGATTGCCCCCAGCGGGACTAGCTCTTTCTACAGTATGTCTACCGATGGCATTGGCGATGGCTCGCTCCAGCTGAGCTTGTGGCACCTTTTTCGCGAGCGAAATCCATTCTTGCGCACTGTCTTGATCTAACACCGGTACAATCTTGCGAGCCGTAGCGACGCGCAATTCACCTTTCTCAATCGCTGTGGCGAGCTCAGGAATTTCCCGTGCCTTGCGGGCCACATTGATGAAGTTGAGTATTACGGCTTCGGTGAGGCGTAGGGCTTTGAGGCAATATTCAAATGTACTCGAATAGCCGAGTTTTAAATAAAATCGAGACAGATCGACCTCGTCGATAATCTTGAACAACCTTGCTTCGCTTTCGAGATAGCGTTTTGCTTCTTGAAGTGCGCGGTCATGGAGTTCTTGCTCTGGATACGACAGTGGCTCGAGGGCGAATTTGATCATGAAGGTTTATATAAAGTTCTTTCTTGGAAGTCATGCGAAATTATTTTTCTTCTTTAAAAACTTTGTATAAATTAAAATTATATATAACAAAAAATACCATCTATTTTTAGTCGCACGATGAATGGTGCGGAATTATATTATTTTGTCCGGCAGTCGCATCAGTCTAATTGTCCTTCTTGCGCGGGGCCGATGTGCAGCCGTTTTATCGTGCGGGCGCGACGTCCGTCCGTCCATGAGAGGGTTCAGTTTTCGCCGTCCGGGCGAAATCTTAGTTAGGTTGTGGGTAATTTAAATTAGGGAGGAAAACAGAAGCGGGAGTAGGGTTTCGCTTGAATGCGAAGACAGGAGCGGGAGTAGGGTTTCGCTTGAATGCGAAGACAGAAGGGGGAAGTAGAGTTTCGCCTGAGTGCGAAAACAGAAGCGGGAGCAAAGTTTCGCTTGAAGGCGAAAACAGAAGGGAAAGCTGAGTCTAATTTGACGATGAAAACAAGATCAAGGGCGCAAAGTTTGTTTGAGAACGAAAATAAATCGCGGAAGCCGAAATTTATCTGCGAACGAGCATAGGATCAGGAAGCAAAATTTAATTTAAGAATAAAAAAATCGGGGAGAAGCAAAACTTGATTTGGCCCAAACTCCTACTTGTCCTGAGAAGTTCAAGCTCTCGCCTATTTCCTCTACCAATATGTTACCCATGTTCATTGCTACCTAACTAGAGGCCATCTACGCCCAAGGAACAAACGCTTGAAAAACCACTCGCTCACCTGGCCCGCAATCCCCGCTCCCGCCTTACCTCAAAAAATTCGTTCCCATACCACACTCTCGCCGCCCGGACGGCGGCGAGACGAACCATCTCACGGACGGACAATCTCCACGGCCACAAACTCAGGCGGCAGTAGATTCTCCACCCAACGGCGATAAACAAAATAACGCAGGTTCACCTGTCTGAGACATGTAGATTGGACTGATTCCCGCAGATAAAGACGCGCCCAAGATAAGGTTGAGGCTAAGTGAGCCCAACTGGTTTGCTAGTCCGCACACGCCTAAATAACGTCTTTCAGCTTCTCAAGTTCTTCTTTGTCTTTGGCGAGCTCTTTGAGCAAAGGCCGCAAGATTTCCGCCAACTCTTCAAGATGCTTAAAATCATCACCCTTGCGCAATTTAAACTTACGATCTTTGCCCCGCAACAAGTCGCGCACGTAAGTCTCAAACGCATACACAGGCCCCGCAGTACGATGCGAAAGCACGCGCGCCAGCATGAACAGCGTCACCAAAAACCCGACCGCGATGATTGCGTAGGTTTCGAGAAAGGGCACCAGAAACCGCCGCTCCATTAAGTGGGCCGGTCCGACGACCAAGTCGTCAATCGTCACTTTCAAAAACGTAAACGCAAACACACCATTCATAAATGCGAACGAAGCACCAATACCCACAATCGTCAGGCAATACTTCAACTGATAGCCGGGATTGATCCACAGGCGCGACCGTGCGTTCACGTCGGGCCACAGCTGATTGCCGTCACGGATCAATCCGTAGACCACCAGCAGGTAACCGATCCACTGGATCGCATCGGCCATATTGAAGGCGGGTGTCCACAATGAGCGTGAACCGAGCAAAATAAAATCGGTGACTTCCCCATAGGCGATACGATCCGTGACGTTGCCTAGAATTCCGCCGAGCAAGAGCGACATTCCAGTGCGCAGGGGCATGTGTTTGTTGGGCAGCAACGCTTGAATGGCGCCGTAAATGAAAATCAGAAACGCACCGCCGGTGCTCAGAGAGACTACGCGCAAAATCGGCGGCAGGTCAGAGAAGGTGCCCATGATCGCGCCGCGATTGTGGTGCAAAACAAAGCCGATCGGCCCGTAGAAATGTAGCTCATTCAACATGTGATTGGCCCACGACTTCGTCATTTGATCGACGAGCCACGTGAGTGCCACGAGGCCTATTACAAGGGCCCAATCTCTCTTCTTCATCAGAGATTTATCGGCTATTTCTTGCCGGCAGTGGAGATCTGATTTCGCCCCTGTCTTTTGGCTTGGTAGAGCGAACGGTCGGCGGCCTCGATCAGCTCACCGGCGTCTTTGGCATGCGTGGGATAGCAGGCGAGCCCGGCACTGATCGTGACGTAAGCTGGACTGGACGTCAGTCCGGTAAATGGCGTGCGCTCGAAATGAGCGCGGATTCGCTCGCAAAGTCCCAGTGCCTCCTTCGCGCCCGCTGCGCCAGATTGTTGCAGTGGCAAAATCAACGTGAACTCTTCACCGCCATAGCGAGAAACGAGTCCCGCGTCGCCGGCTAGGGCCTTGAGTTGTGCCGCGACTCCAAACAAAAGACGGTCGCCTTCGGGATGGCCAAAACGGTCATTGAACGCTTTGAAATGATCGACGTCGAAAATCGCGAGAGCCAAATCGCGCGAAGTCGACCGGCAAACTTCGATGTGCCGGCGCAACTGGTCCTGAAAATGACGGTGGTTGGTGAGCTGGGTTACGGGGTCGGTGATCGACAGAAGCTCGAAATGCGCCTTCTCTTGCAAAGTGCGATGCATTTGCACGGCTTCCATCATTTGAATCAGCAGGTATTCGTTCTCCCACGGCTTGAGGAAAAACTTATGGATATCATGGTTATTCAGAGCGTCCGAAACCTGTTGCAGATCGATTTGTCCGGAGAGTATCGCGCGCGACGTTTGCGGATAGAGCACGCGCACTTGGCGCAAAAACTCCACTCCGTTCGTCTCCGGCATGCGAAAGTCGCTGAGCACGACGGCAGTGTCGGGGTGAGCGCGCAAATGCGCCAAGCCCGCGCCCGGCGCCTCAGCGGTGAGCACGACAAAATGGCTCTTCAACAGGCGCTCGAGTGAATTCAGGATGCTCGGTTCATCATCCACGCATAAAATTTTCGGAAGGTGCTTGAGCTGACTCATCCGCCGTCCTTGTGCGCCGTCAGCAGCGGGTAGTACTCGCCGGTCTGATCGGGTTCGTAATCCTTCACGATCTTCTTCGCAACCGCGATCTGGCGGTCATACCACAATGGTATGATGGCCAAGTCGTCTTGCACAATCTTTTGCACTTCATTGAATGCCTTTTTGCGTTTAAAAGTGTCCTCTTCCCGCGTGCCCTCATCCAAGAGCTGGTCCAGCCGGGGGTTGTTGTAGCTGCCACGGTTGCGGCCGGGCGGCTTTTCCCGCGAATGAAAGGCTTGGCGGTAGATATCTGGATCGGTGGTGCCCACCCAGCGCATCGTCGCGAGCTGAAAACCGCCTTTTTTCACATCCGCATAAAATGTGCTCCACTCATAGCTCTGAATCTGGACCGCGAGCCCGCTGCGTTTCATTTGGTAGGCCAGCACTTTGCCGTTTTCCACGGCCTGTGGGGTGTTTGAAGTTTTAAGTGTCAGGACGTGGCCATTGAGCCCGAGATCGGCAATCGTCTTCTGCGCTCCTGGCAGATCGAAAGGCAGATTGTGCAACTCCGGATAGAAGTAGGGATTGTTAGGCGTGAGAATCGACGTTGCCTCTTCGGCCTGGCCAAAAAGCTTGTAGCGAATCAACTCGCCGCGCTCAATAGTGCGCGCCAGTGCTTGCCGTACCTCCAGCTTGGCCAGTACGGGATCACGAAGGTTGATCAGCAAGTAGGCCATGGTCAATCCCGGATAAAAATGCAGCTGGAATTTCCCCGGCTCTTTTTGAAAGTAAGGAACTCGGTCGGCGGTCAACTCTTGCTGAGCGATATCGACTTCGCCTTTGAGCATCTTTTGGAAGCGGGTAAAATCGTCGCGGATCACTTTGAAAATCAAATGCGGCGTGCGCGCCGTAACGGCGGCGAGCTCGATTCCCTCGGCACCCTGGTGAACGAAGCGAAAGCCGCCGCTGCCGATCAGATGCTCGGCGAAGCCGGGGCCGGTCTCCGCCTTGGGCAGGATCTTCACCGTCGGCAGATCGCTCTTTAAAAACTTATCGCTGAAATTTTTAAGTGAGATGTGCACGATCACATGCGGTACCGGTAACGCCGCATCCTCGGCGCTCACCGCGGTGATGATATCGAGTGCGCTGGCAAACGGTCCGCTTTTGCGGAAAGTATCAAAACTAAACTCCAAATCCGCAGCGTTCACCGCACGGCCGTTGTGAAAACGCAAGTCTGGACGCAAGTGGAAAGTGTAAACGTGGTCTTTGTACGACCAGCTTTCTGCGCCGTCGGCCACAGCCTGCAGGTTCGGACCAAGCCGAGTGAGCGAATTGAAAATTAAATTGCCGATGCGCATACCGGTCGCGTCCGTGGCGAGACGCGGGTCCAAAGTCAACGGCTGGGCGCTGAGCGCCACCACCAAAGTGTCGTTGGGGATCTCCCGCTTGCGGGTGCAGGCGCAAAAGATCAGCATGCCCATCAGGCAAAATTTGAGCCACGGCATTTCTTGATGCTAATATCGAATGCAAGCGAACACAACCGGGGTATGCACATGCCATTGCCACTTTTGATTTTAGCTCTTTCCGTAACCACGGCACGCGCTGATGATTTGAGCGCGCGCTTGGAGAAGGTTCTCAAAAAGAGTTCCATCGCGCGCGAGGCGATCGGGCTGGCCGTTGTCGACCTCTCGCAAACACCGCAGCAGCAAGTTTTTGGCCTCAATGACAAGCAGGAGATGATCCCGGCGTCCGTCACCAAACTGGCGACGGCCTCCGCGGTACTTAGTAAGCTTGGCCCCAGCTTCAAGATGCAGACCACGTTGTCGAGTACGAGTCCGGTCAAAAATGGTTTGCTGAGCGGCGATCTCATACTCAAGGGCGGCGGCGATCCAGGATTTGTTTCCGAGACGATGTGGTTTTTGGTCAATGAACTGATGCGCACGGGAATCAAACGCGTGGAAGGCAACGTGATCGTCGACGACACCGACTTCGATGCCACGCGCGCCGATCCGAGCCGCGATCCCGAGCGCGTGGACCGCGCCTACGACGCGCCCGTGGGCGCGATGTCGTTCAACTGGAACTCGGTGAATATCTTCGTGCGTCCGGGCAAACCCGGCGAGCCGCCGCAGGTATACCTCGATCCGCTAAATGATTATTTTAAAATCGACAACAAAGCCAAGACGGCGGGCAAGAACGGTTCCGATCTGGATATCTCGCGCAACGGCGAGCGCATCACGGTACGCGGCACGATCGGCCCGGGCCACGACGAAGTAGTGGCGTACAAAAACATCGATGATCCGGTCGATTGGTCGGGCCGCTGTTTGATTTATTTTCTTTCCCAGCGCGGGATTTCAGTCAGCGGCAAAGTCAAAGGCGGCAAAAAACCCGACGGCGCGAAGCAATTGGCCAAAGCCGACTCCAAGCCGCTCAGCCAGGCGGTCGCGGACATGCTGAAATTCTCTAACAATTACGTCGCCGAAATGCTGACCAAAAATCTCGCGGCGCAAAATGGCGTGACTCCCGCGACGCTCGAAGCCGGCATGCAGATCATCCGCGCCCATTTAACCAGTGACGTCGGACTCGATCCCAAACATTATACCCTACTCAATCCGTCGGGGCTTAGCCGCAAGAACCGCATCAGCGCGCGCGATCTCGCCGAGGTACTGGTGCAGGCTCAGCGGCGCTTTCCCACCTTCGCCGAATTTCTCAGCGGCCTGCCGATCGCGGGCCAGGACGGCACCCTTAAGAAGCGCTTCCACGACGGCGAGGCCACCGGCTGGGTGCGTGCCAAAACCGGCAACCTCAGCGGGGTCGTGGCCCTGGCCGGTTACGCTGGACGCAAGGACGGGGGCGTGCGCGCGTTCGCCTTTATATTCAATGGCAAAGCCGATCTGGGCGAGGGTGCGCGGCATCTGTTTGACGCCCTGGCCACGGAACTGGTGCAATAAGGAATGACTGAGCTCAAGAGCAGATGGATCTGCATATTGTTAATGACCCTGTCGCTGACCACCGCGGCGGAAACCGTTCCGATGCCGGATATTGACGAGGACGCACCTGAAGAGGTGATGCCCGCCGGGCCCGAAGCGGCCGCGCCCACACCGCTCAATCCCAAATGGTGCGCCACCGATTTTTCCGGCCAAACCCAAGCGC
>JAYWAE010000167.1:0-5612 GCA_043782715.1 Pseudobdellovibrionaceae bacterium
TCAGCGAAAAGAATATGGCCCTCTACAGACACTACCGGGAAGCAAGCCAGGCAAATCATCAAACCCTGCAGCTCGAAAAACTGGCCATATGCCGAGCAACACACGCCCAAGGCCATATGCCGCATGCCCTATGCCTTATGCCTTATTTCTTATTGCGAAGTTAGCGGAGCCCCCGCCTAAACCCCGGGCGCCCAGAGGATGGGCGCAAGAGGACCGAACTACTTGCCGACCACCGCAAGTTTGACATCCGCATAACCGGCCATCATCGAGGTGTACATTACCTTCTGCAGCACTTCGTAAGGCAAACCACGATCGGCTTGCATCAGGGCTTTGCCGTCGAACTCGAAGCTGTCGTTGACCTTGGAAATCTCTTTGGCGTGCTTGGCGTGTTCATCGAGGGCTTCATACAGCGGGCGCAAGAAGGACGGATCGTTGGCGTCGATCATCGAGGCCGGCACGCGGCCCTTCTCGAGCGTCAGCACCTTTTTGTCTTCGACAAAGATGCCGTCTTCGGAAACGATCAGCTTCACCACGTCAATAGGATCGGTGAGCGCCGACGATTCGGGCAACACCATGCCGTTTTTAGGAGTGATGTTCACCGGGCTGGTCGAATAGGTCTTGAGCAAAAATACGAGCAGGATGACGAACATGTCCACCATCGAGGTGATTTGAATCTTGAAGCTGCTGGAGCTTCTGCGATCCATGTATTTTCCAAAAGTACTGCGGCGCATGAACTACCTCTGTTTAGTTTCCGACCACGTTGGCGAACAAGACGTTCGGGAACATCAGCTCCGTCTCGACTTTTTGGCCATTGGCGGGATCGGTGAACGCGACTTTCTTGCTGTCAGGAGTGCGGCGAATTTTGTCCATCACCGTCACCAATTCATTCAAGTTGACATCGGCTTCGGGAGACAAATCGACGCGGAAAACTTCCGGGTGCTTTTCTTTGAGGATGAAGGCAGCGGCGTGCAAAGCCTCCATGTCCCATGCTCCGGCTTTATTGGGCACGGGAGTCGGATTCGATTTGCCGTCTTTCACTTCTTCAAAGATGAAGCCGTGGGTTTTTGAAACCTTGAGCAAAACGGTCGTCTCCGATTTGTCATTGGCGCGGGCGGCGGCTTCCGCCACCACTTGCGGCACCGACGTGTCGATCATCTTCACCTGCACGAACGCGATGCTCAAAAGCAGGAGAGGCACGATCGACACGATGATGTCGAGAATGGGCGCCAAATTGAGGTCGAACGTGGCATCGGTCGACCGGGTCTTTGCAGCTCGCATTTTACGAAACCTTCATCGGGGGCGGGTTGGTGGTCTTCTTCAAACCATCCGAATTCAGATTCGAAGGATAAGCCGTCAAGCCTTTGTAGGGCATGTAGATGCGGCCCTTCATGGCTTCCATGACCTTCTGCGTGCACTGATCGATCTCGCTGAACAGCTGGCCTTGTTTAGCGTGCAAGAACGAGTAGGCGATCATGGTCGGAATGGCGAACATCAGACCCATCATCGTGGCACTCATGGCGATCGAGATACCTTCCGCGAGCAACGTCTGCTTTTGTGCCACATCGGCGAAGCTTACGGCGCGGAAGGCGGTGATCAGACCGACGACCGTTCCGAGCAGACCGATCAGGGTTACGACGTTGGCGACCATCTGAAGATGGCCCAAGTTCTTGATCAGACGCGGAGCCGTTTCTGAGGCTGCGATATCGAGCGCGGTTTCCATGGCATGGTCATCGCGATCCGACTTCTCCAAGATTTTCTTGGTGACGTAGGCGAGAGGCTTCTTTTCATTGGCGCTGCAAAAGGTGATGGCCTCTTCGATCTTATCTTGTTCCACCAGCGCCAGCACTTGCTTGAGGAAGGGCTCGGCCGGCAATGCCAGCTCACCAAAGAGCGCGCGATAGCGGTCGAAAATCAAATACACCCCGAAAATGCCCACGCCGGCGATGCACATGTCGATGATCTTATAGTTATTGAGAAAGCTAAGTACTGAATCCATTGTGATCCTCCCCAGGTCCACTGGTGTCAGACAAGGTTTCGGCGGGACCCCTCTAAACTTAAAGCTAGGAGCGCTGAACTTTAGCCCCGTGTTTGGGAAGGCCCTGGATTGGCGGAAAGTCTGGAAAACTATCCAAAATTTTGTCAGCGCCTGAAAAGCGGGAAAAACCGGCCACATTTTCGACGTCTCATTTGTCTCGTTTTGAGCCGTGGTTGAGCTTTAGGCTGAATCTTATTCATGCCCACGGGCGCCAGAGCCTCGCTAATTTACGCCCACGCGGGCGCGCCGATTGCTCAATTGCCGGTTGTCATGGATGACGCGAAACTGGTGCTATATTCATTGTTATTGGCCGCCGCCCTGCTTGGGGCAACCGCATTTACGGCGGAGATCGAGTACATAGGGCCGGACAAACAAAAGCAGCTGGAAGATCTCTTCGAAAAATCCGGCTACAGCGAACCCAAAGACACGCACTCGCTAAAAGACGCCAAATGGAGCTGTGATATGTACGGCGTGCGCACGCATCTGCAAGTGCAACATGCACTGAAGCTCTATAAGTTCTCACCCGATGCAAAGAGCACCGGCTGGCACAACGACGGCGCACAGCTGGTGGCCGACTACAAGGCCGCGCCGGGAGCACTGGTCGGCATGCACGAGAAATTTGAAGATCAGGTCAAGCTCACAGCTGAAGGCCGTCTGATCTCGCGCCTCTCGGTCATTTCGCCCCAAAAAATAGTCGTCGCCTATTCGCTTTGCGACAGCCAATAAACTCGGCATTTCCTGTTAGCCACCGTACCTTGACAGTTTTGCCTCAAACTTCGTTAATAGGATCTTCATGGAATGGATAATCATCGCCATTTGCCTGGCTCTCAATGCCCTGTTGGCCGCCACGGAAATCGCGTTCGTTTCACTTACCCGCTCGCAAGTCAAAGAGCTGGCCAAGACCGGTAAAGCCGCGGCCAAAACTCTTCTTCAATTGCGTGAAAATCCCGAGCGGACGCTCTCCGTGATGCAAGTCGGGATTGGTTTGGTGAACTCGCTCGCCGCCGCCGTTGGCGGAGTTCAAGCGCATGAAAAACTATCGCCTTACTTCGTGACCAATCTCCCGGTCGGCCCTGGCACCGCCCACGTGCTCGCGCTTTTGTGCGTAGTCGTACCCCTGACCTTCGTGAACGTGATCTTCGCCGAGCTCGTGCCCAAGACTCTGGCGATGCGCAATCCCACTCGCATCGCATTGCTGTCGGCACGCTGGTTGATGACCTTTGATAAAATTTTTCTCCCCATCGTCGATTTGCTCGAATGGTCGACTAAAAAGATTCTGTTCGTGTTTTTCCCCAAGAGCCGGCAGGTCGCGCCCATACAGAATTCCGAAACGGTTGAGCTCGACCAGCTTTCGTCGCAAGCCCGCCAATATGTTTTGAACTTGGTCGGCCTGGAGAAGAAACGCGTGCGCGACGTGACCATGCCATGGGCTCAAGTCGATCATGTGTTCTTTTCGCAAACCATCGTCGAAGTCGAGGCCCAAGCATTGCGTTCGGGTCATACACGCTTGCCGGTGATCGCCGACGGCCAGGTCTTCGGCATCGTCAACACCAAGGAGCTGCTCGCACTGGTGAAATCCGGCAGCGACAAGTGGAGCCACATCGTGCGCCCGATGTCGCGCGTGCAAGAATATGAAACACTGTTTAAATCTCTGCGCCAAATGCAGGAAAAACGAAGCCACTTGAGCGCAGTCTTTGCCGGCACTTCGCTGGTGGGGATCGTGACCATGGAAGATATCCTAGAAGAAGTCATCGGCGAGATTTACGACGAAGACGACGATGGCGCGCTCAAGCGCATCCTCAGTTCTGCCGGCCGCCTGCGCGGTCCCAAGGCCTAGCCAAATCGTCCGGTGATGTAAGCTTCCGTGCGCGGGTCCTTGGGCTGAGTGAAGATCTGCCGGGTCGCCCCAAATTCAATCAACTCACCCATGTACATAAACGCCGTATAATCGGAAATGCGGCCGGCTTGATAGAGATTGTGCGTGACCATGAGAATGGTCACCTGCTTCTTGAGTTCTGTGACCAGCTCTTCGATGTGGCCGGTCGCGATCGGGTCGAGAGCCGAGGTCGGCTCGTCGAGCAGAAGAATTTCGGGCTGCGTAGCCAGCGCCCGCGCGATGCAAAGCCGCTGCTGTTGTCCGCCCGAGAGTTCGAGAGCGCTTTTGTTGAGCCGGTCTTTGACCTCTTTCCACAAGCCCGCCTGAATCAACGCTTCTTCCACGGTCTTGAGCAAGACACTCCTACGGCGTACACCGCGCACGCGTAAACCATAAGCCACGTTTTCGAAAATCGATTTAGGAAACGGATTTGGTTTTTGAAAAACCATTCCGATGCGCATGCGCACTTCCATCGCATCGATCGAAGGATCGAGAATATTTTGATTCTGCGGATGCAGATGGATTTCACCCTCATAATGATTGCCGCGGTAAAGGTCGTGCATGCGATTGAAGCAACGGAGCAGCGTCGTCTTACCGCAACCGGAAGGCCCGATCAGCGCGGTCAAAGAATTTCGGTGTATCGGAATACTGACGCCCTTTACCACGGCTTTGTCGCCGTAGTAAAAGCTCAGGTTTTTAACTTCGGCCGAGAGGTGTTTTTCCATATCCGGCCGGAAGGGTGCCCGCCTTAGCGGGCCACCGATTGAATCACGTTCTGCAGAGCCGATTGATTTTTGACGCCCTTGAATTGCAATTGCACGCGGCGATTGAGCAGCAGGGCCGATGGCTTCATCGAATGACTGAGCAACTCGGTCTCGCCGCGGCCTTCACTGATGACCTGTGACGACTTTACACCGGCCGCGACCAACTTTTGCGAAATGGCTTTAGCCCGACGCTGGGAGAGTTTGTCATTGTACTTGGGCGTCCCACGCTGATCGGTGTGACCAACGACTTCTACGCTTTGGAAAAGCTGGTGGTTGTCGGCCAATGCACGCGCCAAACGTTTGAAGTAACGATCCGACTCTCTCACCAATTTGGTCGAAGCGGTGTCGAAGTGGACGAGTTTCGGATCGAGATCAAACGTTTGCACGGCTTGCTTCGCAAGATGCGGAGCGATCGCTTTTTCTTCCACTACAGGTGCAGGCGCAGGCGGCGTTTCGGCGACCTTGGGGTGGCCGGGGCCGAAACTGACTTCGAGTTCCGCCATCACCGTGTTCACCGAACCACCGTTGAGGCCGACACTGGTCATCGCCCGTCCGCCGGCGCGCACTAGGTATTCACCGTTCCAGGTAAACTCTTTCAGCGCCTGCAAGCCCATGAACGAAGCGAGGTTGTTGGTGTTGGATTTGTAGCGGTCGGGATTGTCGACCAGCGTGTTCCAGATCGCGCCGAGCTGCCAGCGATTGGTGAACTCGTAACGACCGGCGATTTCCGTGTACAGCGATTGAATCGTGTCACTGCCCGCGCCACGTTGGGTGAGGAATTCGTTGTGCATACCAATTCCTGCATCGGCGACGAAGGGGAAGGAGTCGAAGTAGTACGAACCCAGGATTTTAATATGACCGGGGACTCCTCCGGTGCGTGCGGAAGCGCCGCTGTCCATTGCACCCATTCCGACACCGAGTAAAGGCCACAAGCCTT
>JAYWAE010000168.1:0-14892 GCA_043782715.1 Pseudobdellovibrionaceae bacterium
TTTTCTACCAGCCAATTGGAAGCGCTATTCGGTTTATATCTGCCCGTACCATGACCAGGGCTTGATTCCGTTTAAAATGATTCACGGTTTTGATAGCGGCGTCCACCTGACCCTCGGACTGCCTTTTGTGCGCACGAGCGTCGATCATGGCACCGCCAAAGACCTGTTCGGCAAAAACAAAGCCAAGCACGGTTCAATGAAGGATGCGCTGTCTGCGGCCATCCGACTTAGCAAGGAGTGGAAAAAATGAAAATGAATCCCGTCGTTTTTCGCGAGTACGATATTCGCGGCGTCTATGACACCGACTTCGACAAAACCTTCGCATTTCATTTGGGCCGCGCCTTCGTTACCTATGTGCGCAAGAATTCGGGCGTGCAGAATCCGCGCCTAACCCTTGGCCACGATGCGCGCCTTTCCAGCCCCGAAATCACGGCGGCCCTTAGTGAAGGTTTCAAAGCATCTGGTGCGCACGTCATTCATCTCGGCATGGTGACCTCGCCAATCAGTTACTTCTCTACTTTCACCGTGGAAAACGTCCACGGCGGTATCATGGTCACCGGCTCGCACAATCCGCCTGATTACAATGGATTCAAAATCTCGTTCAACAAGACCACCATTCACGGCGAAGAAATTAAAAAGCTGGAGCAAATAATCAATGCCAAGGACTACGGCGACGGCAAGGGCAGTGAGGAGAAGATAGACATTCTTTCTCCCTATGTGGAGCGCTACAAAAAAGAGTTCGGCACTCTACCCGCCATTCCCGTAGTCATTGATTGTGGTAACGGTGCTGCCGGCAGCGTTGTGCGCCGCCTCTATGAAGCCGTGGGCCTCAAACCGGTTTTTCTTTTTGAAAAGCCTGACGGTACTTTCCCTAACCACCACCCGGATCCGACCGTGGAGAAAAACCTCACCGCGCTCAAGGCCGAAGTCCTCAAGACTAAGGCGCGCGTCGGCATCGGCTTCGACGGCGACGCCGACCGCATCGGCCTACTGGATCACAATGGCCGCTTTATCCTGGGTGACGAAATGATAGCGTTGATCAGCCAAGCGGTGCTCAAAGACAATCCGGGCGCCAAGATCATTGGTGACGTCAAGTGCTCCGACCGCCTGTACTCATTCATCCGCGGCCTCGGCGGCGACGCCATCATGTGGAAGACCGGGCATTCGTTAATCAAGGATAAAGTCAAATTGGAGAAAGCCCCGTTCGGTGGTGAGCTCAGCGGGCATGTGTTTTTTGCCGATCGCAATTACGGCTACGACGATGCACTCTATGCCGGCCTGCGCGTGATCGAAATTCTAATCAAGTCCGGCAAGACAATTCCTGAATTGCTCGCCGGCATGGAATCGTCGTTCTGCACTCCCGAGATCCGCATCGATACGACAGAAGAAAAGAAGCATTCGATCGTCGCACGCTTGAAAGAAAAGTTCTCCACAAAGTCCCCCGATTACTCCACAAATTTGATTGATGGAATCCGTGTCAGTTACAAAGACGGGTGGGCTTTAGCGCGGGCGTCCAACACGCAGCCCGTATTGGTCTTGCGCTTCGAAAGCTCCTCGCAGGCAGGGTTGGATCGTATTCAAAAATCTTTTGAGGACGTGGTGCGGCCGCTGCTTTAAGCCGCTCTGCCGCCGCCGGGCTTTTTGATCGAACCGAGCAAAAAAGCACTGGCTAAGAACAGCCTCAGGTTTTCCACGTCGACACTCTTCATGTAGAGCTCTTTGACGTCGCCGTTCTTAAGCCGCTTTTTTTGTTCAGGCTGCAGTTCACGCCCGTTGCGTAAATAGAGAAAGAACTTTTGATTGCGCTTCATATGCAGGTACGCCTTGAACGTTACGGGGTGCCCGGTGGCGATATGATCGATGCCGATCGTGTGCATGCCCTTTTCGGCGCCTCGCGCTTTGGGCAAAGGCTGTCCGGAACGGAAGAAGGCCACGCCGAGTTCAGACCCCTCATGACTTACGGTGAAGTTGAACGTGCTCGCAGACTCCACCCACTGCAAAAAAGAAATCTCTGGAACGTCTACCCAAAATCCGGCTTCCAATACGCCTTGCACTCCAACAGCGGCGAACGCACTCTTGAGTGCTTGTTCACAGCGGCCGAGAAACCCCGGCTGTTCGGGCTCAGGGAGCGTTTCGAGCCCTATCACGAGATAGCCCGGGAATCCGGGCGAGTCGACCGGGAACACGCCCACCCGCGAAACTGTTTTTAAATTGAGTGGTGGCATGTCGGGATTGTCGACGCAGATCGCGGCGAAGGCATTGTAAACCGCGCGTTCAAGTACGCCCTGAAAATCACCTGAACCCGCCGGTTCGCCACCGGCATCGAGGGCGCTTTCTCCGTTCTCACCGAATAAAGATTTTTTCAGGAGCCCCACGAGATCGGCAGTGTCCTTTTGCGGAAAGGCTCCGGAGGTCCCCGCGTTGCCGGAGTCGTGCCCAAAAACAAGATTCGCTCCAGGTGCGTTTTCGTTCCTGTTCTTGGTCAATTCTTTGAGCGTGCGGCGGCGGCTCTTGCCCATTGTGTATTTGCCACTGGAGACGACGTCGGAACTACCCGCGGATTTACGCTTTGCGCCCGGGCCGACTACACCTTGCTGGATCATGGCGCCCGGGCCAGAACCTGCCGTACCACCCGACATTGTAGATCCACCCGGACCTTGCGCCGTTCCTCCGCCTTGGCCAAATCCCGAGCTATCACCTGAACCCTGACCGATACCACCCGAGCCGCCGACATTGGTCATTTGCGATGTGCCCACGGGCCCGCTGCCTGAGCCGTCGCCCTTTTGAATCATATATCCTGGGCCATCCTTCGCATCGGCCGCGTACATATTCTCCAGCGTAAGGTTTGCGGAGACTGCGTCCCCGCGCCGGGAAGAGTTACGCTCGTGCGCGGAGTCGTCATCCCCGCTTGGGTCCTTCCCGCCGCTTTGTCTTTCTGGCCGTTCTTCACCGATGTTGAAGCGCTCTTGCAAAATGCGCCGGATGCTACGATGGAAGTTGGGCCCGCTCGGCTGTCCCGAGACTTTGTGGCGCATGCGTTGGTTGGTCAGCCTTTGCGTACCCGCAGCGTCGTTGCCTTCGACGAATCCAATGCAGACGAGATTGAAAGTTTGCGTGATCAATTCAGGCAGCCTCTGCACCGCCGGACTGTTGTGGCTGAAGCTGATCATGACAAAGTCGGGGCGATGCTCGGCGATATATTCAATCGCGACCGAAACATTGCCCGTAGTCTGAGTGGGCCAACCGCGCCGGGTGAGAAATGCGGATGTCTGTTTGAAGTTCCCTGGATTTTTGCAAAGGATGTAGACTTCGACTTCGAGATCATCGATGTCGACTTCCGCCTTTGAGAGATCGGGAGCGCCAGAATCTTGAGCCATTCTTCCGCAAAACCTCTGGTGTTTAGACCATTTGACCCGAATGAGCGGGCCCAATGACTTATCGGATTTGGGACGGCAAAATTCAAAAGTTTGTTACCTTGAGTTAACAAAACAGAAGAAATCAGGCTGGACCTACGGCGGTGCAATTCGCGAAAAAAAAGGACAGTCTTGCAACTGTCCTTTCGAGGCTCGGATTTGAAGGTCTGAACTACAGCTTGCCGGAAATGTTGTTCGCAACCAGCCAGGTTAATATGAACAACGACTCGATAAGAGCCAAGACCACGATCATCGGAACGAACATGCTGTTGCGGGCTTGCGGATTGCGAGCTAGACCTTCCATCGCCGAACCGCCAACGCGACCTTGGCCGGTCGTCGCGCCGAAAGCACCCAGACCCAGCATCAAGCCGAGACCCAGTGCGTACCAGCCTTTGTCACCGGCGTGTCCGCCAGCATCTTGCGCGAAAGCTTGCGCGGAAACCGAAAACAGAAGCGCCATCAGTGAAACGAACGTTGCTTTTCTCATTCTCTCTCCTAGTTGTGTTGTTTGCCCCCTCGCCGCCTACCGGGATTCGGTGGCTGCGCCGGGCGTTTTAAATTCAAAAATTAATGATCGTGAGCAATTGCCATCGACACATAAATCATCGAGAGCATCGTGAAGACAAAGGCCTGCATCGAAGCCACGAAAATACCCATGCCGTAGAAAATCGCCGGGACCGGGATGAACCAAAGCCGCTCAAACATCCCTACAAACACGCTCAACACCGTGTGATCCGCCATGATGTTTCCGTAAAGACGCAAGCCCAGCGTCAGAGGGCGAACCGCGTGGCCGATCAATTCGATCGGCAACATCAGCGGAGCCAATAAAAGTAAAGGGCCGAGAAAATGTTTGAGATAGGCAATGCCGTGTTCTTTCAACCCGTAGAAGTTGTAGACCACGAAAGTAAAAATGCCCAAAGCCAAGGTGGTGTTGATGTTGTCCGTCGCCGGCGTCATACCGGGGATTAGCCCGACCATGTTGTTCACCCAAACGAACAAAAAGATGGCCGCGAACATCGGCACGAATTTTCGGCCTTCCTCGCCAATAACCATATCCGCCAAGCCAACTATGAATTCCAAGAGCAATTCAAAAATGCCTTTGAGCGAGAGGCGCGACGCCGGAGCGACCGCTGTTTCGCCCGAGCCGAGTGCCATGCGGCCGGCCACAGCTCCTACGATCAGAGCCGAACCGACGGCCAAGCCGGTGGCCACGTGAACAGTTTCATGGGTAACGCCAGGAACCAATTGCATCCAATTAAAATGAGCCAAGTTAGTCTGTCTCTTTCTTGTGGTAGATACCCGCCAACACCAGCGCGGAAATCATAAAACTGGCAATGCCGATCCCTGCGCCGAGCGGACTGAACCACGCCGTTCGCGCGAAAAAAACGATTGAACCAAGCAAAACCGCGTATTTGATTACAATGATCGCCACGGTCCAGGCAATGGATTTTTTGTCCATGAGCCGCTGCCAGCTCCACCCTAGGAGCACCAAATTCCCCAGCATAAGACTCGCGCCGATCGCAACCGACGCGCCTAGCTGTAATGAGGAGGCTAAGGACGCCACCCCCGCAATAACCGCTCCGACCACGAGTTGGATGGCGGCGAGCTGCTTAAGGCTTGGGTTCTGAGTCGGCATTGTCTTTTTCGAAGCGATTGAGCAGGTAAATGAGGTGGACGAACCAGCCGATGAGTAGGACCAACACGAGGTAAGTTGAGGCGGTGTTGTTCCACCCCATTTTTTCGTCCACGTAGCCGCCCAAAACATAGCCGCCGATGCACATGGCAACGAGTTCAAACGCGATTCCCATGAACACGATGCTCTTATCCATCTATCTCCTCAGGCCCCTGGCTCCAGGCTGATTTTCCATATGCTCACGCAGGCGCTGGATGCGCAAATCGAGAAATTCGGGCTGAGCATAGCCTTCGCGCATTTTCTCCAGCACGTCGATGGCCTTGCCGAACTCTTTCATTTCCTCATAACAGACTGCTAGGTTAAGCGCGATATTTTCCTTGGCCGCTTTCTCGGGGAATTCTTTGATGATCGCCAGCCACTGATTCGCCGCCTCGGGCATGTTTTTGGCCGCGAGTTCCGTATTGGCTTTGAGCACCTTGGCCTCGTAGAGCTCGTCGCTCGAATATTTCTGCGCCAGTATGACGTCGAGTTCGCCTAGCGCCTGATCCAAATTGTTCAGGTAAAATTGGCTCTTCGCTAGATTCAAGCGGAAGCGGTAAGCCTCTTCAGGTCGCAAGGAGAGTTTGAGCAGCTTTTCGTATTCCACAACCGCTTGGCCGTAATCGTGCAAATTGTCGAAGGCGATTTGAGCGATAAACTTCTGCGCGGATTTGCGTTCTTCGGGATCACCCGAGCGCAAAACGATGAGTTTATAAAATTCGACTGCGCGGGTGTAATTCTTGGCGTCGAGGTGGGCGACCGTGGCGCCCAGCCGTGCCGCCTCGAGGGCAGCTGAACTGCCGGGGTCGCGATCGACTATTTTTTTGAAAAGTTCGACGGCAGAAACGAAGTCCTGCCGCCCCATTGCCTTTTCAGCCCGGTATTTTTGCAACCAATCAAAGTGGAACGAACAGCCACAAAGCGTCGCGGTCAGCAGCATAAGCGCAGCCCGCCGGATCATCACTGCGTCTCGGTACCGGCCCCGGTTCCGGGAGTTTCGCCGCCGCCGTCTTCCTCGACATCCTCATCCAAGAGCGCGACGCTGGTGACGTGCTCGCCCTCGTTCAAGCCCATGAGCTTCACGCCCTGGGTATTGCGGCTAATGATCGAGATATCCGAGCAGCGCATGCGAATCGACTGGCCACTGTTGGTGTTGAGCAGAATTTGATCGCTGTCTTTCACGAGCCGCGCTGAAACTACAAAGCCGCTTCGGTCCGTCGTCTTTTGCGTGATCAGCCCCACGCCACCACGCCCCTGTTGGCGGTATTCGTCGATGCTGGTGCGTTTGCCGAGCCCGTTTTCGGTGACGATGAGCAAAGTTTCTTTGGAATCCTTGGATACGATCTCCATGCCGACGACTTTGTCGTCCTTCGACAAGCTGACGCCTTTTACGCCGCGAGCGGCCCGGCCCATGGCACGCACGTCTTCTTCGTCGAAACGAATCGCCATACCTTCGCGGGTTACGATGAAAATGTCGTCTTTGCCGGTGGAAAGCTTGGAGTCGATCAAATTGTCTTCGAGATCGATCGTAAGCGCGATCAATCCGGCCGTGCGCTGGCGCGAGAACTGTTCCAGCGAAGTCTTTTTAATCGTGCCCTTCTCGGTGAGCATGACGACGTAGTTTTCTTCTTTGAACTCTTCAACTGGTAAAATTGCGCGCACCGATTCGCCGCTGGCCAACTGCACGACGTTGTTGATCGCCTTACCCTTGCCGGTACGTGAAGCCGCCGGCAATTCGTGCACTTTGGTCCAATACACTTTACCGCGGTCCGTGAACGTCAGCATCGTGCTGTGAGTGCTGGTGGAAAAAATCCGCCACACGTAATCTTCGTCTCGCTGTTCAGCACCTTTGAGACCTTTGCCACCGCGTTTTTGCAGACGGTACTCTTCCGGCAAAATGCGCTTGATATAGCCGGAATGAGTGACACAAACGATCATTTCTTCTTTGGCGATGAGATCTTCGAGTTGCAACTCTTCGTTGAGCCGCTCGATCTTTGTGCGCCGGGCATCGCCGTAGCGCTTTTTAATATCTTCGAGTTCCTCGACGATGATTTTGTAGATCTCATCGACGCTGCCCAAAACTTTCTTCAACCAAGCGATGGTTTTGGAAACTTCGGCCAACTCGTCGAGAATTTTTTGCCTCTCTAAACCGGTCAAGCGTTGCAAGCGCATCTCGAGAATGGCCTGCGCTTGTTTATCCGAAAAACCGAACTGGCTCATCAAGCTGGTGCGGGCAATATCGGCCTCTTTTGAAGCCCGAATGGTCGCGATCACGGCATCGATTTGGTCCAGCGCTTTTCTCAAACCTTCCAAAATATGCGCGCGGGCCTCCGCCTTTTTCAGGTCGAAGATGCACCGGCGGGTTACGACGTCTTTGCGATGGACGATGAAGGCCTCGAGCATTTGCTTGAGGTTGAACACGACGGGCTGGTTGCGGTTGTCGAGCGCCAGCATGATGATACCGAAGCTGACTTCCATCTGCGTGAACTTGTACAGGCGGTTCAAAACGACCTGCGCATTCTCGCCACGCTTGAGTAGAATCACAATGCGCATGCCTTCGCGCGACGATTCGTCGCGAATATCCGAAATGCCCTCGATGCGTTTGTCTTTGACCAGATCGGCGATACTCTCGATCAGCTTGGCCTTGTTTACTTGATATGGAATTTCGGAAACGATAATTTCTTCGCGCTCTTTCTTGGGCACGATCTCGGCAACGGCTTTGAGCGTAATTACGCCCCGGCCGGTCTTATAAGCTTGAATAATACCTGCGGCACCGGCGATCACGCCGGCAGTCGGAAAATCAGGGCCGGGCACGATACGGATCAACTCTTCGATCGTCAGATTCGGATTTTTAATCAACCCGATGCACGCTTCCACGACTTCGTTCATGTTGTGCGGCGGAATATTGGTCGCCATGCCGACTGCGATCCCGGCCGATCCGTTGACCAGCAAGTTCGGGAACTTGGCCGGCAATACGAGCGGGATCAAAAGCGAGTCATCGTAGTTCCAGCCGAAGGAGACTGTGTCTTTGTCGATGTCGTTGAGCAGCTCTTCGGCCAAATTGGTCATGCGGATTTCGGTATACCGGGGAGCGGCTGCCGTATCGCCGTCGATCGAGCCGAAGTTTCCTTGGCCGTCGACCAGTGGGTAGCGCAACGAGAAATCCTGCGCCATGCGCACGATCGTGTCGTACACGGCCATATCGCCGTGAGGATGGTATTTACCGATCACATCCCCCACGATACGCGCAGATTTTTTGTATGGCTTGTCGTGGGTGTTACCGAGATCGTTCATTGCGTACAGCACACGCCGGTGCACCGGCTTCAAGCCGTCGCGCACGTCGGGGAGAGCGCGGCCGACGATCACGCTCATGGAGTATTGCAGATACGCTTCGCGCATCTCCGTGTTGATATCGCGATTGGCTATGCGTGAATCGTTATTGTCCATGGCGTTTCCTAAACTTTTCCTTAAACATCGAGTTCTTTAGCCAGTAGGGCATTGTCGTGGATGAACTTACGCCGGGGTTCGACTTGTTCGCCCATCAAAATGCTGAATGTTTCGTCCGCCGCCATCGCGTCTTCGATGGTCACACGCAAAAGGTTACGGTTTTCAGGATTGAGAGTCGTCGTCCACAGCTGCTCCGGGTTCATTTCACCCAAACCCTTGTAGCGCTGAACGTAGATGCCTTTTTTTCCGATTTCCATGACGTGGCTATAGAAGCTGACATAGTCGGTAAATTCGACGTTCTCTTCCTCAGCCGTGGTGCCCTTTAGCTTCATGGGCAGTGGCGCAAGCTGATTGAAGCTGGTCCACAGGTCGCGCACTTCTTTCCATTCGAGCGAGTCGGCGAAGCTGCGATCCAAAAGTGAATTTTGCAAGTAACCGAACTTGGTGGTGCGGACGGTCGCATCGAAGCCGCCGTACTCTTCGTTTTTCTCCACTTGCAGTTGGGTGTCGGTAACTCCGGCGAGCGGATTCGCCAGCGCCCATTTTTGAAAACTATCGAAAACTCTTTTTAACTCGGCTTCAGATTTCAAAATCTCGCCGAGATTTTTCTCTTGGCGCAGAAAATGGATGAGAACTTCACGATCCAAGCGATTCGACATCGCCTTGAGCATTTTGTCGTAGCGGTGAATGCCGAGAATGAATTTTTTCAGCTCGGCTTCGCCGGTGCCCGATTTGATGTTGAGCAGATTCACTTTCGAAAGGCTCAGGTCCATCAAGTGCTGGGTCAATGCCTGCTCGTTCTTCAGGTACTTTTCCGAATTGCCCTTTTTCACCCGGTAGAGGGGCGGCTGGGCGATGTAGATGTAGCCTTTTTCGAGGACTTCGGGGAGCTGGCGGTAGAAAAACGTGAGCAGCAACGTGCGGATGTGCGAACCATCAACATCGGCGTCGGTCATGATGATGATTTTGTGATAGCGCGTTTTTTCGATGTTGATGTTTTCGCGCCCGATGCCGGTGCCGAGCGCCGCCACCATCATCTTGATTTCTTCGTTACCCAGCATCTTGTCGAAGCGGGCTTTCTCCACGTTCAAAATCTTACCGCGCAATGGAAGCACGGCTTGGGTGCGCCGGTCACGCGCCTGCTTGGCCGAGCCGCCGGCCGAGTCGCCTTCCACCAAGTACAATTCGCACTTCGCGGGGTCACGCTCTTGGCAATCGGCCATCTTGCCGGGCAACGAGCCGCTGTCGAGCGCTGTCTTACGGCGGGCCAGATCGCGCGCTTTGCGGGCCGCCAACCGCGCCCGCGCCGCCTCCACACACTTCGTGATGATGGTCTTGGCAATCGCGGGATTGCGGTCGAACCAGTCCGCGAGCTTCTCGTTCACCAGCGCTTCGACCGTACTTTTGACTTCGGCGTTGCCGAGTTTGGTTTTGGTCTGCCCTTCGAACTGCGGCTCGCGTACCTTCACGCTGATGACCGCCGCCAAACCTTCGCGAATGTCTTCGCCTTCGAGATTGGCTTCGAGGTCTTTGATCAGATTTTTTTCGGTGGCATAAGCATTCGCCGAACGGGTGAGCGCCGTACGGAACCCGATCAAATGCGTTCCGCCTTCGATCGTATTGATGTTGTTGCAATACGTGTAAATAGATTCTGTGTACGAATCATTCCACTGCATCGCGATTTCGACTTCGATGTCTTCACGCGTGCCCTTGAAGTAGATCACTTCAGGATGGGCCGGCTTCTTCGTCTCATTCATGTGCGCAACGAATTCCATGAGGCCGTTGGCGTAATTGAATTCCTGTTTTTGTCCGGTGCGCTCGTCGTGCAGGCTGATATTCAGCCCGGCGTTGAGGAATGCCAATTCGCGAAATCGGTTGGCCAAGATATTGAATTCGAAGGTAATAGATTCGTCTTTAAAAATTTCGCGGTCGGGCTTGAACGTGGTGGTGGTTCCAACTTTGTCCGTGTCGCCCTCTTTGTGCACGTCGCCCTGAGGCACGCCTTTGACGTACTGCTGTTTCCAAATATGGCCGCCGCGGCGAACGACCACTTGGCAGCGGTCGGAAAGGGCATTGACCACCGAGGCGCCCACGCCGTGAAGGCCGCCCGAAACTTTGTATGTGTCGCTGTTGAATTTACCGCCGGCGTGCAAGACGGTCATGACCACTTCAAGCGCCGACTTGCCGTCTTTGTGTTTGTCGACCGGGATGCCGCGGCCGTCGTCCTCGACAGTCAGCGAGCCATCGGTGTGAATGGTGATTTGAATGTGCTTGCAAAATCCCGCGAGCGCTTCGTCGACGGAGTTGTCGACCACTTCGTAAACCAAGTGGTGAAATCCGCGTGAGGTGGTGTCGCCGATGTACATCCCCGGACGCTTGCGCACGGCCTCGAGTCCTTCGAGCACCTGAATCGATGAAGCATCATAGGCTTTTTGATTTTCTTGCACTGACATCTTCCTTAGCTGATTCCTAGCTCTGCGCTTGGGCGGTGACGTTTTCGACACTTCCGTTTTCGATGCGGAAGATGTGAATCGGTCGGCCGCCAAAATCCATGGAGAAAGACAAATCCGTCGTGGTCAAAAATATCTGCGCCGGAACGTCCCTCAAAAACTTCACCAAGTTTGAACGCCGTGCCGGATCTAGTTCCGACAGGACATCGTCCAAGAGTAAAAATGGGTAAACTTGATAAGCCCTGTAATGATACAGGATTTGCGCCATCTTGAAAGATAAAATTAGGGCTCTTTGCTGCCCTTGCGAACAAAAAAAGCGCGAATCTTTTCCGGCAAATAGGACGCGAATATCGTGGCGCTGCGGCCCCACCAGTGACAGTCCCGTTGCGAGTTCTCTTTCGCGCAGTTCCATTGCGCGATTATGCATGGCAGTAAGCAGGTCCGATCGGCTCCAGTGGCGTGCATTCTTCGCCGAAATCACATACTCCACCGAAATATCCACATTTTCCCGGTCGAGGACGAAGCTTACGGCGCGCTGAAAGTCCCCGTGTAGAGCCGTCAGTGCGTTAAGACGGGCTACTGTGAGTTCAGCTGCAAGCGGAAAAAAGAGTGGGTCTAAGCTTTCCAAAAGCTGACGAGCCTGCGTCTCGGTTGTGACGCCGCGCTTGCAATCCCGTAGTATCCGATTACGCGTGCGCAATGCCCGGCGGAAATCCTGTAGAATTTTGACGCTCGCCGTAGAATGCGTGACGACCACGTCATCCACCAACTGCCGGCGTAGATCAGGTCCGTCTTTGATCGCCGAAAGACTTTCGGGAGAAAAGAGTACGACTGGAAATTTACGCGCCAAGCTGGCAGCCGTAGCGCGGTTTCCGTTCCACTCTACGCTTTTTCGGCCGGAGCCAAAAGTCATGCGCACGTCGTGCTGCAGAGATTGCTGAGTGAGTTTACCTTCGATGACTGCGGTTTCCGCGATGCCGCCTTGATGGTGCGCGAGCAAGCTATCTTGTGAAACCGGGCGAAAGCTCTCGCCCCGCAAGAGAAAATGAAACGCTTCCATCAAATTGGTTTTGCCCTGCCCATTGGGCCCGACAAAAACCACCACGCCCTCTGGAATTGCGAGCGAGAGCTCTTGGTAGTTGCGAAAGTTTTTAAGCCGGAGGGACTGAAACTTCATGCCATACGGATCAGATCCGCATCGGCATGACCACGCAGGTGTACGAGGCGTCTTGATGCGGCTTGATCAGCCCCGGTGAAAGCTGGTCGTTCAATTCCACACGCACGATGTCGTCGTGCATGCTGGCCAAAACATCGAGCACGTAGCGGGCATTGAAACCGATTTTCATATCCTTGCCCTTGTACTCGACTTCGATTTCCTCTTTGGCATCGCCCAACTCGGGATTGTTCGAGGTAATTTCCATTTTCCCCTGCGCCAAAGAAAACGTTACACCCTTCGATTTCGTATTCGACAAGAGCGAAACGCGCTTGAGTGAACTGAGCAGCGCTTCTCTCTGTACGAGAAAATGTTCTTTGAGATTTTGTGGAATAAGCTGTTGGTAATTGGGATATTTACCTTCGATCAAACGCACCATCAGCACAGTCGTACCGTGACGGACAATGAGTTGCGCACCTTCAATCGCGACTTCCACGGTATTTTCCACAGTGTCGAGCAGTTTGCGGATTTCGTGCAGGCCTTTGCGCGGAACGATCACACCTTGGCTTGCCCCTTTGCCGCCGATGGCGGGAATTTTACGATCGATCATGCTCAAGCGGTGGCCATCGGTCGCAACCATGCGGTACGACGGGCCGTCTTTGTCAGTGCGCACTTCGAGGTACACACCGTTCAGATGATAGCGCGTCTCATCGGTCGAGACGGAGTAAATGGTTTTTTCAATCATCTCCGAGAGCACACCACCGTCGATTTTGACGAATTCCTGAGTCGTGAATGTGGGAAAAACTGGGTATTCCTCTGGAGAAATTCCGACGATGTTGAACACCGCGCGGTTCTGCGTGATCTTCAGCCAGTTGTTGTCTTTGCGTTCCAGTTCGATTTTGCCTTCCGGCAACTCTTTGATGATTTCAAATAAACTTTTGGCACTGACCGCGACTTTGCCGGCCGACTTTACGCCGGCCGGGATTTCATCGGTAAGGCTGACTTCGAGATCGGTGGCGAATCCACGCAAAGTCGTTCCCTTGGCTTCGAGCAAGACGTTCACCAAGATCGGCATAGTGTTGCGCTTCTCAACGATGTTCTGTGCGCGTGCGATGACGTTGAGCAAATCTTTCTTTTCGACCGATAATTTCATGTGCCTTCCCGTGTTCCCTGGCTCGATCTGTTTTTAGTTCCCTAATATTCTTCTTCTTTTAATATAAAAAACTAGCAGTAGTAATAGGGGGTGTAGTTTGCTCTGTTTACCACTTAACTAACGAAAAACTCTAGTTTTTCGCTGTGGAAATCTACCCCCCGTTGGCGCTCTGCAACTGGCCGCCGGATCTGCATAACTCGGGATCCCCAATTTAACCCCCACGGGAATCCACAGGGTTATACATTCTCCACATTCACACTCCTGTGATATTGTGGATTCTGCCCTCCAACTCTTCGATATCACGCTTAATTTCTGAGTCTTTGTTCAGTTGATCCTCAATGCGACGCAAAGCATTCATAACTGTGGTGTGATCCCGTCCACCGAAGGCTCGGCCGATGTCGACCAGCGACTTATCGAGGTGTTTTTTGATCAAATACATGGCCGCTTGGCGGGCCGTAACCAAGGGTTTGGTACGCGTCGCCGTTTTCAAATCGGGCATGCGAATCTTAAAGTGGTCGGCGACCATTTTTTGGATGTCGTCGATCGAAATCGTAGCGACATCGTCATGGGTGGTCAGAACCCGTTTGGCCAAATCCAACCCGATTGGGAGGCCCTGCAGTTCCGAAAACATCTTCACTTTATTCAGGTTACCCTCGAGCTCGCGAATCGAGCGCTTCGAAATGCGCGCGACATAGGTCACGACTTCGTTGGGTAGCATCATGTTCTTGCGTTCTGACTTATATTTGAGAATCGCCACCCGTGTTTCAATGTCGGGCATTTGAATATCCGCGATCAAGCCCCATTCAAGACGCGTGCGAATGCGATCTTCCAGCCCCTTGATGTCCTTGGGCATGCGATCCGAGGCCACGATGACCTGCTGATCCTTCTCGAAAAAATCATTGAGCGTGTGAAAGAATTCTTCCTGCACGGCTTCACCGCGTCCAAGCACTTGGATGTCGTCCATCAGCAAAACATCGCATTTGTCGCGGTAGCGTACGCGGAATTTATCCATCTCATGGCGCCGGATGCTCGAAATACATTCGTTCAAGAAGCGCTCAGCGGACACATAAAGAATACGCAAATGTGGAAAATTGATACGAATGTGATTGCCGACGGCGTTGAGCAAATGAGTTTTTCCCATTCCCGTCGGTCCGCAAATAAAGAGCGGGTTGTAATTTTCCTTGCCCGGCTTTTCGGCAATGCTGAAAGACGCCGCATGTGCGAATTCATTGTTTTTCCCCACCACAAACGTCGAAAACGTGTAATCGGTATTCAGCATGTCGCGCTGGCCACCAAAGGAGCCGGCGACTCCGCCAGTCTCGAGCTCCTGGACCAGAGCCGGTTCGCTGTGCACCATCGGTAGTTCCGAAAGCGAGTGCGTACCCTGGCCAGTAACCACCAGTTCAATTTGGAATTGATTCTGGTAAAGGGCTGAAATTTCAGAACAAATGCGGTCCAGCAGGTTTTGCGAAATCCAAAATTTGTGCAATTCCGTCGGCACCCCCAACACAAAACAACGGCCACTTTGGCGGTCTTCGACGTTGACCAAATTTGTCGGCTCAAACCACATTTGCAGTGGCTTATTGTTCTGGTTCTTAGCCTTC
>JAYWAE010000169.1:0-2106 GCA_043782715.1 Pseudobdellovibrionaceae bacterium
CTTGGAGCCGCAGCTCGGGCGACACGATGGTCAAAACCGTGCCGCGTATTTTGAAGCCCGTGCCAGAGGAGCCCCGGCCCGCGCCCATCGCGGCGGACGGCCCGATCGGCGTCGACTTGAATCAAACCAAGACCTTCCATCTCAATCTCGACAATATTGGTTTAGCTACCGACCATGCCGAAGCCGTCGACCCGCACGCCATGGAAGACAGCACGGGCGGCGAAAACACTGGCATGACGTTGTCGGTGATGATGAACACCGCAATCATGCCGCTCCCCAAAGTGCCGCTCATTCCCGATCTGCCAGACACTGAAGACGAACTCGCGACGGCGAATGAACCACCGCCCCTCGTGCCGTCGGCCCCTCCGCCCATTCCGCGCGTGGCTCCCATCAGCGCTCCAGCTGCAAGCAAAGATGAGAAGGGCGAGATTGCGCGCGCGTTCGAGAGCATCAAAAGTTTCTATCAGGGCATGATGCTGTTCCACTGCGACGCTAGCGAGGCAAGGCTCTATCAATGGGATGCCTCACTTAAACTAGGTGCAAAAGCCAAAGACCCAGTCAATTTGGCGACGCCAAGCTTTTTCCGCATTGTTGCCAGAACCCAGCTTCCCTATCATGGATACGTGGTGGATTCGCCTGCGCACCGCGAATTCTTTGCCCGCTTCAGCGTCGAAGCATTACCCGCGGCTGTAAGCGCCGTTCCGCTCGTGCATGACAATCGCCTGATTGGCATCTTGGTGGCCTTTGGTGACGAGAATTCGCGCGGCGCCCAGCCTCTGGAATGCATGCAGAGAGCCGCGGAAAATTTGACTGAACTCATGTGGCAGTCGGGGCTCAAGTCGACGGCGGCATGACCGCAAGCTGTACCCGGCGCGACTCCTCGCCGTCTGTTCCTTTGAACAATTGAATGTGCACACGCAGCCAGTGGCGCGGCCAAGCATCCGGCTTCACGCGGTCCGCCCACTCCACAAAGAGCAATCCCTTTGGTTCGAGAAGTAGATCCCAAAATCCACTGCTTTCGAGGTCGGCCAGGTCTTTGAGACGGTAGAAATCCGCATGATCAATAGCGCCGCCTTGACCTGAGTAGCGCTGGTGAATGGAAAAGGTCGGCGACATCGCTCCACGGACACCGAGTGCGCCGCAGAACCAGCGCACCAGCTGGGTTTTGCCGGCACCGACATCGCCATCGAGCAAGACCACGCATGGGCGCTGCAACTGAGCCACGAATTTTTCGGCCCAAGCTTGAGTTTGCGCGCTAGTGCTGAAGGTGAACATTAGAACAGGCTTCCGCCGGCGCGCAGACGTGACACGATTTGCGGTAAGATTTTCCCCAGGTCACTGGCGGTGAGCGAAGACTTGTCTTGGCCCGAGCGCAACCACTCGTCGGCCAAGCGGCCGTGCAAATAAGCCGCAGTGGAGGTGGCCGGAAGGGTGTCGAGGCCTTGCGCGAGCAACGCACCGATCATGCCGGTGAGCACGTCGCCGGTGCCGGCCTTGGCCAGCGCCGAGTTGCCTGCATGGATGATCATGCAGCGATTCTCGAACGCGATCAAACTGCGGTAGCCTTTGAGCAGCACGTGGCATTTGGTTTTGGCATAGGCTTCAAAGCAGGCTTGGAAGCGGTCTTTCTCCAGATCCTGCGCGTGCACCTTGAGAATGCGCGCCAGCTCCCCGGCATGTGGCGTGATCACCCAATGCGCGGGCAGCGGAAAGAGGCCGTGCTCCACACAAGCGGTGATCGCATCGGCGTCGACGACGACCGGTACGTCTTTGAGTTCCTTGAGGCGCTCGATGAGGGCGGCGGTTTCTTTGCCCGTGCCTAAACCCGGTCCGATGGCGACGGCGGAAGTTTTCTGCTGCCACAACACATCGTCGTGCACTTGCGCGGTGAGGATTTCGGGAATTTCCTTTAAAACCTCGAGCGGTGATTCGAAACTAGCCCAAGTCACGTAACCCGCGCCCATGCGAAAAGCGGCAGAGCCCGCCAATATACCCGCACCCCAAAAACCCGGCCGACCGGCGATAAGCAAAAGCCGGCCATGGTCCGACTTGTTCGCAGTCTCTTTACGCGCCGGCAGATAGCGGCGTGCCAGTCGTTCATTAAAC
>JAYWAE010000170.1:0-14848 GCA_043782715.1 Pseudobdellovibrionaceae bacterium
AGCGCAGCCAACACGAGAACCGCGCTCAAGCCTACAAAATGCTGAAAGCGGCCTTGTACGAGAGAGAAATGGAAAAGCGCCAAGCCGAACTCGACGCCATCGCCGGCCAACGCAAAGAGAACGAGTGGGGGAGTCAGATCCGCTCCTACGTGTTACATCCATACAAATTGGCCAAGGATCATCGCACCGATTTTGAAACCGGTAATCCCTCCGCCACGTTGGATGGCGAACTCAACGGCTTTATCCACGCCTACTTGCGCGAGAAGCTGCTCGCCGGAAAGACGCAGGCGTGACTTCAGCCTGGCTGGCCTTCCGCTATTTTGGTTCGTGGCGCCGCTTCTTCACGCTGACCACGGTGCTGGCGGTGCTCGGTATGACCATCGGTGTGGCCTCGCTCGTGGTTTCGATGGCCGTATTCAGCGGGTACGTCAGCACGCTCGAAAAAACCGTGCAGGACGCGGTCGGGCACCTGCTGGTGCTCAAGCGCGGCGCCGCCGACCAGAGCGAAATGCTCAAGGACATTGCGCCGCTGGTCGACGGGTTGATCGGACAAACACCATTTGTTTACTCGGAGGCGATCCTTGCGCACAAAGGTAAAATCAGCGGTATCTTGATCGAAGGCATAGACGAAGACACGGTCGATTCGGTACTCAATCTCAGAGACCGGGTGATTGCCGGTAAATTGGAGTTTGTCAGCAAGCCGGGAGGCCTGCCCAAAGTGCTGATCGGCAAAGGAATCGCCCAGCGTTTCAATCTAGGCGTCGGCGACCAAGTCAATTTGGTCGTGCCGCTGTCGGCGGAGTACCAGGCGGCCTCGTTTCGCCCCAAGCTGGCCAAATTTGAAATTTCAGGCATCATCAACTACGGCCGCTACGACTTTGACTCCCGTTACGTGGTCATGCAGATCAGCCAGGCGCAGGAATTCGTCGAGCTCGGCAAGCGCATCACGGGTTACCGGCTCAAGATCAAAGATCCCTTCAAGGCCCGCGGCATCGTCCTCGCCATCGGCAACAAGTTCGGCCCCAATTACTGGGCGCGCGATTGGCTCGAAGTCAATCGCAACTTGTTCGAGGCCGCGCGCTTGGAGAAGACCGTTTTGTTTTTCGTACTGATGATCCTAGTGGTGGCGGCCGCTTTCAATATCGCCAATATTTTATTCATCAGCGTCGTCCAACGCTACCGCGACATTAGCGTGCTCAAAACCATGGGCGCGCCCAATCGCATGATCCGCCGGATCTTCATTGCCCAAGGCCTAATGGTCGGCGCGGTCGGTGCGCTCAGCGGAATCACCATCGGTCTCATTCTTTGCCGCGTGTTTGAGTGGCTGCAGTACCGTTATCAGCTTATCCCGGCTGAGGTGTACAAGCTGGATCACATCAACTTGCAGGTGCGTGTCTGGGATTTATTGGCTATCTTAGGAGCCTCACTGGCGGTGTGTTTTATTGCCACACTGGTGCCGTCGCGCCGGGGCTCTAAAATTTCTCCGGTGGAAGGTTTGCGCTATGAGTGAGGCCCAATGCTACGCGCGCTAAAGGTCGAAAAAGACTACGGAGCACTGCATATCTTGCGTGGACTCGACTTCGAAGTCGTGCGCGGCGAGGCCGTGTGCATACTTGGCGCCTCAGGTGCGGGTAAGAGCACCTTTTTACATATTCTCGGCACGCTCGACCGGCCAACCCGCGGCACGGTGTACTATCAGAGTGAAGATTTATTCACCAAGAACGACAACGAGCTCTCCAGCTTCCGTTCGCGCATGCTCGGCTTCGTCTTTCAGTTCCACCATCTGCTCGGCGAATTCACGGCGCTCGAAAACGTCATGATGCCTGGGCGCATCGCGGGTCACACCGTCGCGGAGTGCCGGGCGCGCGCGCAATCGCTGCTTGATTATTTGGGACTTACTCCACGGCTCACGCATTATCCGTCGCAGCTTTCCGGTGGCGAGCAGCAGCGCGTGGCGATCGCGCGTTCGCTTTATCACAAACCGCTGATTCTTTTGGCCGATGAACCCACCGGCAATTTGGACAGTGAAAATTCGCTTAAAATTCAGGATCTTTTCTTTCAGCTCAAAGAGGAGATGGGTTTGACTCTAATCGTAGTCACCCATGACACGCGTTTTGCCGGGCGCTTCCCCCGTTCGGTAAAAATGGCCGATGGTCAGTGGGTTTTTTAATCACAATTTAATTGGATCGCCGATTTCCTTTCTTTGACTTTGGTCCGGAATTTGGGCTAGGGTCGGTAAAGATATTTTAAGTGATTAGAACGACTTGGGAAATTCCTCTTTGAATCGACGCATTCAAACCCTTCAAGGATTGTTTTTTGCCGCTGGCATGGTGCTGGCGTTGCCGACGTTCGCGCAACTCGCGCCGGCGCAGTCGCCCGCGAGCACGGCGCCTGCACCTAATTCCACTAAGACCATTAAAGCTAGAGACAAAAAATCCAAGATCGTCAAAAAAGAAGCCGGCCAAGCCGCCGCGCCCGCGGTTATCAAAGGTGCTGGCGATGTTGCCAAAGGCACGGTCGTCGAAAAAATCGTAGTGAAGGGCAATCGTAAAATCGAAGCCGACGCCATCCGCGCCAAGCTCAGCACCAAAGAGGGCGGAGCTTATAATGAAGACACGATCCGCCAGGACATCGCCGATCTTTTCGCACTCGGCTACTTCTACAATATTGAAGTCGACCGCACGGAAGGCGCAAAGGTCACCTTGACCTACACCGTCACCGAAAAACCTTCGGTCTCCGAAATCGTGTTCAAAGGCAATGACGAAGTCGAAGAGAGCGATCTCAAAGAGACTGCGGCGCTCAAGCCCTACGAAATTTTAAACATGGCCAAGATTCGCGAGGCCGTCGACAAAATGGAGAAGATGTACGAGGACAAAGGTTTTTTCCTCGCCCGCGTCAACTTCAAGATCGAGCCGCAAAAAGAACCCGACAACGTCAAATTGACTTTCGAGATCAAGGAAAACGACAAAGTGAAGGTGAAGCGCGTCAGCTTTATCGGCAATAAAAAGATGCCGTCGGGTAAGCTCAAGGGCGCCATGATCACGCAAGAGGGTGGCTTTTTCAGCTTCGTCTCGGGCAGCGGATCCTACAAACAAGATGCGTTCGACCACGACGTGCAGATGCTCAACTATCTGTACTTCAACGAAGGCTACGTGCAGGTCAAAATCGACCGGCCGCAGGTCTACGTCACGCCCGATAAAAAAGGCATTTACATTTCCTTCCGCGTGGAGGAAGGCGAACAATTCAAAGTCGGGTCGGTGGACTTCACCGGCGACTTACTCTTCTCGCGCACCGAACTCTTTGAAGCCACGCATATTCAAGAGCAAGATCTTTTCCGCTACCAAGTTTTGCAGGAAGATTTGAAGGCCTTGCAGGCGAAGTACGGAGATTTGGGCTATGCGTACGCCAACCCGATTCCGCGCACGCGCATTCGTGAGGCCGACCGCGAAGTTGACATCACGTTCGAAATCGACAAGGGGTACAAGGTCTACATCGGCCGCATCAATATGGTCGGCGATTCCAAGACGCGCGACAAAGTCATCCGCCGTGAAATGCGCATCGTCGAGGGCGAATTGTACAATGAAACGCGCAAACGCGAGTCACTCGACAACGTCAAACGCCTTGGTTACTTCGAAGAGGTGAACTTCAACACCAAGACGCCTAAGGGCCGCAACGATCTGATGGACATCGACGTGGTGGTGAAGGAACGCAATACAGGTACGATCCAAATCGGTGCCGGATATTCCAATTACAACGGCGCGGTCTTCAACGGCCAGGTCAACCAGATCAACTTTCTCGGCAAAGGCCAAAAGCTGGGCGTGAACATCGACTTGTCCAAGCGCCAACAGCTGTACAAAGCCAGCTTCACCGAGCCGTACTTTTATGACACGGAATGGTCGGTCGGCGGCGATATCTATCAGAGCTTGCGCGTGTCGACGGAATACGACGAAACCAAAACCGGCGCCGCTTTGCGCCTCGGCCATCCACTTGCGCCGTATCTCGACGGATTTATCCGTTACAAATTGGACAAAACCAAACTGCACGTCGATCCCGATCAAGGCGATCCGGATTTGTTCCCGGTTGAAACCGCCAATGGCGTCACCAGTTCGGTTACGCTCAGTTTGGAATACGACAAGCGCGATGACCGTTTCGCGCCTTCGAAGGGCATTTTCTCGAGCGTATCGCTCGAATACGCGGGCATCGGCGGCGACTTGAGCTACACCAAGGGATTTGGCACCTTCCGTTATTACAAAAAATTGTTCTGGGAACTGGTTTGGCGGAACAATCTGACCTACGGATTTCTCTCATCGAATAATCCCAGCAAAGATCCGCCGTTCAACGAACTCTTCCTGTTGGGCGGTGCCAACAGCTTGCGCGGCTTCGATTGGTTCACCATCGGCAAGCGCAAGTATTCGAAAAAGATTTTCAACCAGGTTTTGCCCACCACCGATCCGGATTCGGCTTACAATCAAGCCTTGCGCCCATTCGGCGGCACGCAGGAGTTGTTCTACAACCTCGAATTGCAATTCCCGTTGATCAGCGAGGCCGGCATCAAAGGCGTGGTCTTCTACGACATCGGGGAAGCCGAGGACACTCTGCTGACACAAGACTTGCGCCAGGACGTGGGCTTTGGCTTCCGCTGGTTCTCGCCGATCGGCCCGTTGCGCTTCGAGTGGGGCTTCCCGCTGCAGCGTAAGTCGCAGTTCAGCGAAAACGCCGTCAAC
Source organism: Pseudobdellovibrionaceae bacterium (assembly GCA_043782715.1). Lineage (GTDB taxonomy): Bacteria > Bdellovibrionota > Bdellovibrionia > Bdellovibrionales > UBA1609 > JALHOQ01. Next base: position 4,725 of record JAYWAE010000170.1, read on the forward strand.
TTCGAATTTGCGATCGGCGCGCCTTTCTAATGGACTCCAAAGACACCGCGCTCTCTTACGTCCACGGATTCAGTGCCGAGGAACAGGCGAGACTTAAGCACCAAGCCGAGTTTCTCGAACAAAAGATTTACCGCGATGTCGATTTCTCGCTCTCCCGCCACATTGTCGAAGTCGGTTGCGGTGTCGGTGCGCAGAGTGAAATCTTATTGCGACGGTTTCCGCGGCTGCACATCACGGGCATCGACATGAGCGAACCACAGCTCAAGGCTTGTGCTGAAAATCTCAAGCGCGCGCAAATCGGTGAGGGCCGCTTCGCAGCCCGCAAAATGGATGCGCAGGCTATGGATTTTGAAGGCGGCAGCTTTGACGGTGCTTTTCTCTGCTGGGTTCTCGAGCATGTGCCCGATCCCGCACGCGTGTTGAGTGAAGTGCGCCGGGTTTTGAAGCCGGGCGCGCGCGTGTACCTGACCGAAGTCATGAATTCGACATTCTTTCTTGATCCTTACTCGCCCAATGTTTGGAAATACTGGATGCGCTTCAACGACTTTCAGTACGACCAAGCCGGCGATCCGTTCATCGGCGCCAAACTCGGCAACATGCTGATGGCCGCGGGATTTCGCCGCGTGCAAACCGAAGTCAAAACCTTCCATCTGGACAACCGCGAGCCCGAGCGCCGCCGTCAGATCATCGAGTACTGGCGCAACCTGATGCTCAGCGCTTCCGAACAGCTGACCAAAGCCGGCTATGTCACCGCCACCGACGTCGACGCTGTAAAATCCGAAATGCTGGCGATTGAGAAAAACCCGAACGCGGTTTTTTATTACTCGTTCATGCAAGCCATCGCGATCACGGAGTAACGCCGTTCTTCACGCAGGGGGCATTGCTATCCCGTCCCGGTCGCAGTAGTTTTCCCAACCATGAAACGCGCCGATATGCGCCGTAAGGCCATTCAAGCCATCAATCAACGCGGAATGCTCTTGGTTTATCCGCTCGCCAACAAGCCTGAGCCCAAATCAATTTGGTCCGAGCTATTTCCGCGTACCAAAATGCGCTGGGAGTGGGACGCGGGCGGCGACGACCGGGTCGCGGGACTTTGGCATTTGCGCGAGCAGCTTTCACGCTCGCGCGAGGTCGTTTACAGTAAGTGGTTCCAAGGCCGGGCGACGCTCATTTCGATGGAGGTCGCAGCCGGCTTGATCGGTTACCTCGAAGCCGGCCGCATGCGTGAGCAAATCACCCATGACAGCGCAAATGTTCTCGAACTTTTGCTCTCGGACTCGCCGCTCTCAACCAAGCAGCTGAAAGTGGCGAGTGATTTGGAAGGCCGCTTGCTCGAGCCGAATTACAATCGTGCGCTCAAGCCGTTGTGGCAGAATCTGCTCATTCTCGGTTTTGGCGAATTTGAAGACTCGAGTTTTCCCTCACTCGGCATTGGAGCCACCCAGTCCCTATTCGAAGAGTTGTGGAACGAAGGCTTGCGCATCAAGCCCGCGACGGCCGAAAAATTTCTGCAAGCCAAACTGGGCGAGGCCAATCCCTTTTGGAAATTCGCGCGCAAAATCAAAACGTCTCAGGCTCGATCGCCAAGTCCTCGATCCGGCTCGCTTCACCCGGACTGATCAGCCCACGTTCGCGCAGGGCGCGCAACGTTCCATTGGCCGGCAGCAACGGCCAGCCGCGCGGCAAACGCAACCACCAATTCAGGCCACCCGCGGGTGCATCGCCCAAGAGATCCAAAATAGTAGTCGCGCAATTGTGAAAGACCAGCCGATAGCGCGACTTGAAGCTGTCGTGCTCACTGGCCATCAGCCCACGCAGCAACAGCGCGCGCATTTCAGCAGCCGGCATGTGCAGGCGGTATTGGCGCACGGAGTGGCGATGGTGGCCCACCATCCAATCGGCGGTCTCGGCACCCGACTGAACGCGGTAGTCGACTAGATAATTCCCCAGCGAGCTATTAAACACGTCGTATTTTTCATCCTTAGCCGTTACGCCCTCGATCGACAAAACCAAGTCGGGTATGGCTTCTGCGGGAGCTTTCTTTTGTGCGGAGTTCTGCACGAACAGATGCACGCCTTCGGACCCGAAGCGGAAGCGCAGGGCCGTATGGTTGACACCATAGAAGAAATTTTGAAAGAGAATGTCGACGTTTTCCACGGTATCCACGGGAATGCGCGCAATCCAGTACTCGGCTTTGTGACGGAAATTGGCGATCACGACGTGGGCGCGATCGGCGCCGTAATGCGGAGCTGCTGCGCTGGGCAAGGGCTCGGCATGGCGAAAGCGGCACGAATCGATGCAGCGGCCCTGGTATTGGCCGAAATCGATGCGCATGGGAGTTTCAAAGCGGTCTTTGAGTGAAGGATTACAGCGGCACTCTCCGGCGACCGCTGTCAGATGAGTAGGCTCGGGCTCAAAGCATCCGCTGAGTACGAGTACTGTCATTAAGAGGAAAAAGTGCCGAAAATACATGCACCGAGCCATACCATCGACGCACCAAATCAGCGAGCGATATCCTTGAAAATATTGAGGCCGCGTATATATCTGATAGGTATCTGAAATCAGCACAGGAGAACTTGAAAATATGTCGTTCAATAAGTCGCTACTCTCGCTTACCGCCGTGATTTTTACCCTGGGTGTTTCGCAAATCCATGCTGCCGAAATCAAAGTTGGTTTCATCGACATGCAAAAGGCCATTCAAGAAACCGCAACCGGTAAGAAGGCCAAAAAAGATTTAGAAGAAGAGTTCAACAAGAAGAAAAAAGAACTCGAGAAGATGGAAGCGGACATCAAGAAAAAGGGCGAAGATTTCGAAAAGCGCTCGATGGCGATGAACGAAGAATCGCGCATGAAGAAGCAGCAAGAGATCCAGGGGCAGATGCGCCAATATCAAGAGATCGCGTCGAAGAGCCAAATGGAAATCCAAAAACGCGAGCGTGATCTGACCCAGCCAATCGTCAACAGGCTTCGCAGCATCATCGAAGACATCGCCAAAAAAGAAGACTTCACCATGATCCTGGAGAAATCCGAACAGAGCGTGATGTGGGCGAAAAAAGACGTCGACCTCACGGATCGCGTGATCCGCGAATACGACTCCAAGAAATAACCGGAAAGTCAGGTTGAACGTGGAATCGCTGTGGACAATTCAAGAAATTCTCGGATTGCTTCCGCACCGCTTTCCGTTCCTGCTGATCGACCGCGTTCTTTCCAAACGTGAACCAAATGCCCCAGGGAGCCGGGTTGGCGCCAAGATCACTTGCCTTAAGAACGTCACTTTTAACGAGCCGTTTTTTCAAGGGCATTTTCCCGGACTCCCGGTGATGCCGGGAGTTTTGCAAGTGGAAGCGATGGCCCAGGCCGCGTGCTTGGCATTCGTGCAGCCGAATCAGCCCGAGCAGGACTACTTCATTGCCGCGATCAACGAAGCGAAGTTCCGCCGTATGGTGACTCCGGGCGATGCCTTGCACATCACGGCAGAAATCGTGAAGGACCGTGGGTCCATGATTCTGGTGCGCGCCGAAGCGCGAGTCGATGGTCAGGTGGCATGTGAGGCCGAGATCTTGGCTAAGATCAGCCTCAAAAAGGCCCGGCCGCCTGGAACCCAATAGAGAAAAGGCAGTGCATGAAGTCCGTTGAAATTCATCCGACCGCGCTTCTCGACAAAGGCGTCGAACTCGACTCCGGAGTCGTCATCGGTCCCTATACGGTGATCAAAGGCAAAGTGTCCATTGGCTCGGGCACGCGTATCGAGAGCCATGCTGTGATCGGTTCCCAGCACGGCGTCGTCCGCATCGGTAAGAACAATCATATTTTCTCCAGCGCCATGGTCGGTGGGCCGCCGCAAGATTTGAAATACAAAGGTGAAGAGACGCAACTCGAACTCGGTGACGGCAATGCCATTCGTGAGTTCGTCACCATCAACGTCGGCACGGCGACCGGCACCGGCGTCACCCGCATCGGCAGCGGAAACCTGCTGATGGCGTACGTGCACGTCGCGCACGACTGCAACATCGGCAGCAATATCGCCATTGCCAACACCACCAATTTCGCGGGCCATGTCACTGTCGAAGACCATGTCCGCATCGGGGGCATTTGCGCCTTCAATCAGTTCGTCACCGTTGGCAAATATTCGTTCATCGCCGGTGACAGCGCGGTCAACAAAGACATCATGCCGTTCACCATGGCGCAAGGTAAGTACGCCGTCGCGCGCGCCCTGAACTCCGTCGGCCTCGAGCGCGCTGGATTTTCCAAAGAGGAAGTCGACAATCTCTACAAAGCCATTCGCATGATCACCAAAGGCGGCCGCACCGTCGAGGAAGCGCTCGAGGACATCAAGTCCGAGTGCGCGCCTTCGGAGAATCTGGAATATTTGGTGCAGTTCATCCGTAAGTCCGAACGCGGAATCGCCCGATGAAGCTGCGCACGGCGGTCGTCGGTGTCGGCCATCTCGGAAAATTTCACGCCCAAAAACACAAGATGATCGAAAACGTTGAACTGGTCGGAGTTTGCGACCTCAACAAAGAGCAGGCCGACAAAGTGGCCGGCGAAATGGGTGTGCAGGCGTTTTACGACATTCATGATCTGATCGGCAAAGTCGACGCCGTCACTGTGGCTGCGAGCACCCCGGCACACTACAAGCTGGTCGACATCTTGCTATCCAATAAAATTCACGTGCTGGTGGAGAAGCCTATCGCCAGTAATTCCGCTGAGGCCGAGAAGCTTTGCACGACAGCCGAAAAGTACGGGGTTAAATTTCAGGTCGGCCATGTCGAACGTTTCAACCCAGCCTTGCAGGCGGCGCGAACGAAGATCGGCAAACCTTTGTTCATGGAAGTTCACCGCCTGGCACCGTTTAAAGTGCGCAGTACGGAAGTCGACGTCGTGTTGGATCTGATGATCCACGATCTCGACGTGATTTTGTCCCTGGTCGGCGCTGAGCCGACGACGGTTTCGGCCGTAGGCACGCCGGTGCTGACCAAAGTCATCGACATTTGCAATGCCCGCATCGAATTTCAAAACGGCGCCGTGGCCAACGTCACCGCCTCGCGGGTCTCGCAAAAAACCGAGCGAAAGTTCCGCCTGTTTCAGAGCAATCAGTACCTCTCCATCGATTTTCAGGGTGGTGAAATGAATTTGTTCACCAAAACCGGGGAGTGGAGCGAAGGCAATATTCCCATCGAGCACGAGAGCTTCAGTTTGGAAAAAGGCGATGCTTTGCTGGAAGAGACCAAGACGTTTTTTCAAGCCATTCGCGAAAACACCCCGGTCGCGGTTTCGGGGCGCGATGGCCTGAAGGCGCTGCGCCTGGCGGAGAGAATCATCGACGATGCCCGCAAACGACTCCCGTAAAATTCTGATCGTCGCAGCCGAAGCGTCGAGTTGCCTATATGCCCAGCGCCTGCTGCAGCATTGGAAAATTCAGAAGATCCAAGTCGAAGCATTCGGTATCGGTGACGCCGCGATGGCAGCGGAAGGTTTCGAAAACCTGGCGCGCGCCGAAGATATGGCCGTGGTCGGCATTACTGAAGTCATCTCCCACTGGGGTGTCATCAAAAAGGCCTATTACGATCTTTTGCAAGCCGTGCAAACCCGTAAGCCCCAGGTTGTTTTGCTGCTCGATTATCCGGGCTTCAATCTGCGTTTGGCTAAAAAACTGAAAAGTCTCGGCGTACCGGTGGTGTACTACATTTCACCGCAGGTTTGGGCATGGAAGACCGGTCGCGTGCACACCATCAAAAAAACCGTCGACAAAATGCTGGTGGTGTTTCCGTTCGAAGTCGATTTTTACAAAGAGTATGGCATGCACGTGGACTTCGTTGGACACCCGCTGCTCGACGAACTCGACCCCAAGCACTTCGACGCCTCCGCGCGCCAGATCCACCGCGCCAAATACGGCATCGGGCCCGGCGACCTTGCGTTGGCCCTGATGCCAGGATCGCGCAATTCGGAACTCAAGCACCACATGCAAACGCAGCTGGCGGCGGCGCGTGAGCTGCATCGGAAACACCCGCATTTAAAATGCCTGCTATTCGTGGCGCCGAATTTCTCCAAGGAACAGATTCAGGGCTGGTTAACGGACCTGGACTTCCCTTTGATCTTGATTAAGGACGAGCCTTTCTCGATGATTGATCTGGCGGACGTGGTGCTTTGCGCTTCGGGTACCGCGACTCTAATGGTGGGGCTGCTCGAGAAACCCATGGTGGTGATGTACAAGATGAATCCCATGAGTGCGTTTCTGGCCAGGCGCTTCGTTAACCGCACCAAGTACTTTGGTTTAATCAACTTGGTGCTCGATCGTTTGGTGGTGCCGGAAGTTTTTCAAGAACAAGCCGATCCACCGCATTTGGTGCGCGAACTTTCTAAATTGATCGACAGCGCTTCAGAACGCACGCGCATTGCACTCGAACTCAAGCCTGCGAAAGACCGTCTCGGTTCCCGCGGCGCCACGGAACGAGTGGCGCGCGCGCTCGACGGCTATTGGGGCGGGTGAGTCATGCGTGAGATGCTTTTCCCACTCCGCTGGGCCTATCAATTTTTAACAGGATTTCGCAATTGGATGTACGATCATCGCCTCTTCCGGGCTGGCAAAGTGGAAGCGCGCGTGCTTGCTGTCGGCAACGTCACGGTGGGTGGTACCGGCAAAACTCCAGTCACCTTGGCTATGCTCGAGCTGCTCAAGAAAAAAGGCTTTTCGGTAGGCGTGGTCAGTCGCGGTTACAAAAAAGGCAAGAGCGGCATCCATCCGGTCGACACGGGCATCAAAGCGGCCGCGGACTTTGGTGACGAGCCGGCTTTGATCAAGCACACCCATCCTGAAGTTCCGGTTTTTGTCGGCGGCAAACGGGTCAAGACGGCGCGCCAACTGTTGAGCGAAAAGTCGGTGGACTTCATCGTCTGTGACGATGCTTACCAGCACCGGGCGCTGCACCGCGATCTCAACCTGCTTTTGCTCGATGCCACCGTGCCGATGAAAGAATACCGCGTGATGCCCGTCGGCCGTGGCCGTGAGTCGCTGGTACCGGCGCTCAAGCGCGCCGATTATCTCGTGCTGACCAAAACCAATATTGCCGACGACGCCCAAGTGAAAGATCTGATTTTCTGGCTGAAAGACCGCTCCGACAAACCCGTGCTTCTGGCTCCCTACGAATTCCGCGGGCTGACCAATCCAGCCGGTGAGACGGTGAAGGAACTTAAAGACCCCGTTTACCTCGTGAGTGGCGTAGCTAAGCCATGGACGGTCGAAAAGACGCTCGCGGGCGTCGTCAAAATCGTGAAACATAAGAGTTTTGAAGACCATCATCGTTACACCAACCTCGAAGTGGAGACTATCCTCGACGAAGCCTCGCATTTGCAGGCCCGTTGGATCGTCACCACCGCCAAAGATGCGGTCAAATTGCGCCATTTCCGGGCCTTGCAGGGCCGGCTGTGGGTGATTGAGATGGGCGTGAAACTCGAGGGCGACGTGAAAGAGTTATATGCGGACATTGATAGGCTGGCTCGGGCGCGCGATTAGCGCGGCTTTGTTCTATAGTCCCGCGTGGCTGCGCCACGGGTTGGGAAATTTTCTCGCATTTCTATGGTTCGATCTGCTGCGTATTCGCCGCAAGGTCGTGCTCGCCAACATCGGCATCGCGTATCCGGAAATGAGTTTACGTGATCGCACGCGTATTGGTCGCCGGAGTTTGCAGGCGCTCGGACGCAATTTCATCGAATACTGCTTTCTGCCTTATTTGACCAAAGACAACTATTCCCAGTACTGCCGGTTTGAAAATCACGAGCTCGTGGATCGGTTGTTCCAACAAGGCAAAGGCATTTTGATGGTGACCTTGCACATGGGGCACGGTGATCTGGCGTGCGCGGCGATGTCCCTTCATGGCTGGCCGACCGTAATGGTGTCGAAAGTCTTCAAGTTCAAATGGCTAAATGATATTTGGTTTGGCATGCGTGAGCGCTTAGGCACGCGCTTTATCCCGCCGCGTGATAGCTCCTTTGCTTTACTCAAGGCGCTCAAGCGCAATGCAGCCGTGGTGATCCCGCTGGATCAATTTACCGGTCCGCCAATAGGCGTACGCACCACGTTTTTTGGCGTCGAGACGGGGACCGCTGCCGGCATGGCGGTCATGGCTGAGCGTTCCGGAGCACCGGTCGTCGTGGTGTACACGTACCGTGATGCTAAAGGGAAACACGTGCTGCACTTCGTATGTGAAGTCGAGGTCATGAATAATCTAGAAAAGGACCCCGAAGCGACTAGGCGGGTAACCCAAACGTTCAACGATGAGCTGGAGAAGCTAGTACGCCTGCACCCCGAACAGTGGATGTGGATTCACAAGCGATGGAAAAAGTTTGTGGTAACTTGAGCCGGAGGGTAGAATCGGCCATGATTCGCTGCTATGCGATAGCGCTCGTCGGACTTTTTATGTTTTCTTTCACCGGCTGCGCCAGCCGAGTGTTGATTTACGAAAAAGCCGACGAAGTTCTCAAGAACGACGAATACGACAAAAAGGTCCAAGTTAAGCAAGTCGACCCACCGGCGGCTCCCATCGTGGAAGAGATTCCCGTGACACCCAAGCCTGATGAAATTAAAAAATCTGGAACGAAAGCGGAAAAGCCCAAGAAGAAGGAAGTTCCCAAGGTGACCAAAAAGGGACCGCGGCAGCCTGAAATCGAGGACAGCGTAGGATTTGAGGGGCGACGCCCGATCAAAGATCCTTTCCGCGTCGGCGAGAAAGTCACGCTCGACATCAGTTACTTCAATATCGTAGCGGGAACCATGGACATCATGGTCAAGCCGATGGTGGAAGTAAACGGCCAAAAGGCATATCACTTCGAAGTCCACGCCGAAACCAGTTCGGTCTTCAACCGTCTCGTTTACGCCGTCAACGACACCGCCACGACCTATGTTTCCTATGACGAAATGATTCCGTTGAACCTTTCCATCACGCTCAAAGAGTCCAAGCAGCTGGCGGAAGCGCGCACCTTTGTCGACTGGAAGACCAACAAGGCGAGCTATTGGCAAAAGCGCGTGACCAAAGAAAAAGGCGAAGAGAGCAAGAAGATCGACTGGCAGGTGTTGCCCTATTCGCAAAACGTGATTAGCGCGGTGTACTACTTGCGCACGTTCAATTACCGCGAAGACAAGCCGCTGGCGTTTCGCGTGGCCGACGAAGGCAAAAACATTATATTCAGCGGCGAGTTCGTGCGCAAAGAACGGATTCTCACCGACATCGGCGAATTCGACACAGTCGTAATGAGACCGAAAATTTCGGTCGACGGAGCCTTCTCGCCGGTCGGCGATATTTTATTCTGGCTCACCGACGATGATCGCAGGTTCATCGTGCGCATCGAATCCAAAATCAAAATCGGCACGCTTGTGGCCAAAATCAAGAACATCGAAAAGGGTAATGAAGCCCCGCCCTAGGCGACCGTCTAAATTGCATTTGGTTACCAATAGTCTGTTCTACGGCTGTATTATGTCGAAATGGCGATATTCCATTGGAATGGCGATACTCCATGGGAATGGCGACACTCCCGTGCACTGGCGACACTCCCGTGCACAGGCGACAGTAGACATTGCGGATAGCATCCTGTTGGCACTGTCCTGAAATCCAGCGACTTAAGGCCGGGCTCGCGTGACCTAAGCCCGGCTGGCCTCGGCTGCGGCCAAGGCTCGCGCTAGAATATAGAAATGGCCGAAATAGAATGCCGGCACTTCAACGGCTACAAACCCTGCGGTAAAAATGAAACTTGCGACTCAAAGTGTTCCGCACGGGAACTCGTGAATGAGCGCATCCTCATCGTGCATCTCGAAGCACTTGGCGCGGTCCTGCGCAGCACGAGCTTGCTGGCCGCGATCAAGAGAACCCATCCGCATGCGCACCTCACTTGGGTTACGAAAGCTCCTGCACATATCCTGCTGCAAGGGATCCCGGCTATCGACCGCGTGCTAACGTTGAACGCGGAAGATCTACTCAAGCTTTCCGTGCTCGAATTCGATTTGGCCTTTGTGGTCGACAAGTCGGCCGTTGCCACGGCACTCGTTCAATCCGCGAACGTGCGCGAGACGCGCGGCTTTCGCGCCCAACCCAGCGGCGTGATCGTGCCGGCCAACCCGGAAGCAAATGAGC